>JACZJB010000135.1 GCA_014860805.1 Anaerolineales bacterium | reverse complement strand
ATTCTGAATCTCGTAGCAGGAGCAGGTGAAGGTGGAGTTAAAGAAGCGGGGGCTTATTTCACGAGCAAGGCGGGGCTGGCGGAGCTATCCATTCAGGCAGACAGGGAATTAAGTCCACATGGCGTACGGGTGTTTGCCGTTGAAAATTCAACAGACATCATAAATCAGATATTTTTATTGTTGGAGGTGAAATGAAGGAATTGCTTGAATACCGTGAAAAGTTGATTGCGAGGATTGAGGAAGCGGCGCAGGAATTTCGCGCAGCTTGCGAATCGTTCAACGACCCGTTTTCAAAAGTGGAAGGCGAATGGACGGTGCATCAGATCGCGTCGCACACGCGGGACGTGGATAAGATGGTCTATGGCGAGCGCATCCGCCAAACATTGAACGAGGAGAACCCCGAATTCAAAAGTTTTGATGCAGATGCATGGATGGCCGCCAATTACAGCAGGGATGAGCCGCTGGCAAAGATCGTGAATGATTTTGAGGCGAGCATTCAAAGTTTGTGCAAATCCTTGCAATCGATGCCGCGTGAGGCCTGGTCGCGCGAGAGCAGGCATGAGACGATGGGCGGCGAGTTGACCTTGCAGCTTTGGGTGGAGCGGAATCTGGCTCACATCGAAGAGCATCTGCTGACCTTGAAAAACGCGCAAAAGTAGTGTATTTTGCCCGTTTTTTGCATATTCCTGAGGTAAAATAAGCCCATGAAAAAGCAACGAATTATCCTGGTAGATGATCACGAGGTGGTGCGGCTGGGATTGAAATCCCTGTTGGATCGCCACCCGCAGTTCGATGTGGTTGGAGAGGCTGGTTCGGCTCGCGAAGCGCTGGAGCAAACTGCCGCCCTGAAACCTGATGTCGTGGTGATGGATATTCGCCTGCCCGGCACATCGGGGATCGAGGCTTGCGAGCAGATCGTGGCGCAATTCCCCAACACAAAGGTAATCATGCTCACTTCCTACGCTGAGGATGAAATGCTGTTCTCCGCGATCCGCGCGGGAGCTTCAGGCTATATCCTCAAGCAGATTGGCAGCGAGGATCTGGTGAAGGCGATTGAATCTGTCGGACGCGGCGAAGCGCTTCTTGACCCCGCTGTAACCCAGCGCGTCTTTCAGGAAGTGCGCCGCGCCGTCAAAGAGGAGGAGGCTTCGGCTTTCGCTCATTTGAGCCAGCAGGAAAAGCACGTTCTGCTGCTCGTCTCTGAAGGCAAGACCAACCGCGAGATCGCCAAGAGCCTGTTCCTCGGGGAAGGCACCGTCCGCAATTATGTTTCCAGCATCCTCTCCAAGCTGAGCGTAAACAATCGCGCCGAAGCGGCTGCGTATGCGGTGGAACATAGTTTGAGAGAATACATTTCATAGTTTCTTCAACGAAATGACAAGGAGACACAGAACACAGAGGTTAACCACTCGGTGGAAATGTGTCTCTTTTTTGTTTAACCTAACTTCTTGTCACTCTGAGCGGAGCAAAGAGTCTCTGACATAACAATGATGAGGGAATATGTTTCCTTTTATGAAATTTACAGATGGCGTTATCGCAGTCCGTGCTTTTGAATTTGGAGATGAGGAAAATTTACACGCTGCCATAAAAGAATCCCTGCCTGAACTGGGCCCGTGGATGTCTTGGGCAAATGAAAGTTACACGTTGGAAACGGCGCGAAATTTTGTGGCGGTCACGCGCGCGCATTGGTCAAACGGCAGCATGTATTCCTTCGCCATCGTGGACGCGAAGACTGACGAATTCCTCGGAGGATGCGGGTTGAGTCATATCCACCCCGTCTATAAATTTTGCAATCTCGGCTACTGGGTGCGGACGCCACATCACGGCAAGGGCATTGCGGGGCGCGCCGCAAAACTGATCGCGCAGTTCGCATTTGAAAAAGCGAGTTTGATCCGCGCGGAAATTGTTATTGCAGTGGGGAACGAAGCCAGCAAACGCGTCGCCGAAAAAGTGAACGCGCACTACGAGGGAATTTTGCTAAATAGGATGACCGTAGGCACAGCAATTTACGACGCCTACATGTTTTCGCTTCTCCCCTCCGACTTTGGGCTGGTAGCCAAACTATAGGCATGAGTCAAAACCAAAGCATTTTCAATCGCATAAACTAAACCGTTTGGTTATGGCTTAATATTTAGGTCAATATATGCTACCACAAGGGCTGCGTTAGATTTCAAGTTGCCGCTAACAATGACCCGAATCGTAGTTGGCGACTTTATTCCTTCTATATATGGCACAACATCAACGACAAAACCTACAGGATATTCACTTGTCGGTGGCAAATCAATAGCTTCATCAGGATAACCAAAGTTATTAATGCCAATGCCCCATTCACCATCAACCAGAACAAGCAATCGCAAATCAAAATCACCGTCGAAAGTAATAATCTCATTTGACCGATTGAACAAGCGAAAAGACAATAAATCTCCATTCAAATGAGAATTAGCCATTTCAGCAGAATCGATTAATGTTATTGATGTGTTAATATCTTTTGTCTTTACGCCCAGTTGTAAAGCTAAATCTTCATTTGAGCTACTATTTTGGCTAAAACAAGAAGTACAAACAAAAATAATCAAAAGAATCGCTTGCTTTTTCCTCATATAGTTTCTTTCCTCCTTGCAATTACAAAAACAAATCGAAACGAACTCACTTTACTTTCTCCCCGCTCACTTTCATCCATGCCTTCTTCATATTCAAGGCATCTTCTTCCATAATAGGGCTTTCGCACATGATTCGGCCTGCGCAGCCGAAATCATGCAGGGCTTTGTAGAGAGCTTTTAGATCCAAATCTGCTTCAGAGAGGGGCAGATGTTTTTTCTCGCCTTTATCGCCGTACTCAATCCCTGAGAGATGAATGTGTAAACTTTTCAGAGCTTTCGCACCTAAAGCTTTTTTATATTTCTCCAAAAGTTTTGACCATTCTTCATACGTGTTCATCGAACCGTCACCGGGACGGGCGTGCATGTGAGCAAAGTCAATGCAGGGTTGCACCATGTCCATGGCGGCGCTCATGGCAAGGGCATCTTCAATGGAGCCGAGCATGGCGGATTTACCCATCGTCTCCGGGCGGATGGTGACCATATCGCCGTTCTTTTTTAATTCATCTACGCAGCCTTTCAAGCGCGGGATGGCGATCTTCAAGACGTCAGCGGGGTCATTGCCAAAATAAGAGCCGGGATGAAAAACAATGTCCGTTGCGCCTGCTAGGTAGCCGTAATGAGCCGCGTCCATTAATCGCTTGCGGGACTTGGGCCATTCTTCCGCTGTGGCGTTCAAGTTGATAAAGTATGGCGCATGCACGCTCAATGAAACAGACTGCGCTTCGCTCGCCGCTTTGATCAACGCGCAAGTCGCTTCGGTCACGCGGACGGATTGTACCCACCCCAACTCCAAGGCATCCAAGCCGATGGATTTGCTAAATTCAATCGCGCCCACCGATCCGCCCGGTTTCTTGGGCGTGCCCATGGGGGAACCTACGGTACCGAATTTGAAGGATAAAGACATGAAAGACTCCAATTAGGAAAGCAGGGCAATTATTTTTTGCCAGAGAGGGGGGCCGAGAAGCAATAAACCAATCAGGATCGCGGCGAAAGCGGCAACCAACACTGCGGCTGCGCCAACATCCTTGCCGATCTTGGCAAGCGGATGGGTATCCGGGCTGGCAAGGTCAACGGTGACTTCAATAGAGGTATTAAGAAATTCAGCACTGAACACCAGCGCCGCGGTGAGGATAATCACTGCCCAATCACGCGGCGGAATATTCAGCCAAAGACCGACAAAAAAAACAGCTGTCGCAATGGCGCTATGAATCCATGCGTTACGCTGGGTGCGCAGCACGTAAAACCAGCCGCGAAAAGCATGGCGAAACGATTGCATGCGGGAGGAAAAAAAATCTTTCACTCGTGCTCCGCATCCTGAATTTTGATGTGACCCAGACCGAGTCTTTCCAAAACCTTTTCCTGCTCGGCCCACATGCGGGCTTTTTCCTCCGCCTCGGCATGGTCATGCCCAAGCAGATGCAAAACGCCGTGGACAACCAGCAATTGCACTTCAGCTTCCACAGGATGACCTGCGGCTTGCGCCTGTTGGGCTGCGCGGGGAATCGAGATGAGAATATCGCCAAGATAAGTTGCTCCGGTTTCAGGGTCTGATTCATCGGCTGGGAAGGAGAGCACGTCCGTGGGAGCATCCACGCCGAGATAATCGCGATTCAGTTCGTGCAATTGCGCGTCATCTGTCAGGACGATGGTAATGTCTGCATCGGCAGAATCAGGCTCAAGTTCCAGGGTGAAGCGGGCAGCCCGCTCAAGAAGGGCTGATTCCAAAAAATCCTGCTGATTGTCTATGTTGATCATTTTTCTTTTCTCGCAGCAAGCATGGTCGAATCCTGGTCAGGCACTTTGGCATTGGGGTATTGAATGCGCGGGTGATAGATGCCGCGCAGCGTGGTAACAAAGGACTCTGTGATGAGGTTGAGGTCGCGCAAGGTCAGCAGGGTGTCATCGAGCTGGTTGAATTTTTGCACGGTGTTGATCACGTTTTGTACGAGCTTGCGAAGGTCATCGTCTGTGGCGGGGCGTTCGGCACGTGCGCGGGCTTCGGTGGCATCCGCCAGCATCAGCAAAGCGGATTCACGTGAAGCCGGGCGGGGACCGGGGTAACGGAATTTTTCGATGTCCACTTTGGTCACATCGTTATTAACCGCTTCCATTGCCTGATTGTATTGATAGCGGGTAATGAGTGTGCCGTGGTGTTCAAGGATAAAGTCATGCAAACGGCGCGGGAGACGGTGCTTTTTGGCAAGCTGTACGCCGTCTGTCACGTGGCGGATGATGGTGGCGGCGACTTCTTCCGGGTCGGCATCCTGATGGGTGTTGACACTGCCCGGTATCTGATTCTCAATAAAGAAGGTGGGGTTGAGCGCTTTGCCGATATCATGGAATTGCGCGCCAACGCGAGTAAGCAGCGGATCGGCGCCAATTTTTTCCGCGGCTTGTTCGGCGAGGTTGGCAACTTGAAGGCTGTGCTGATACGTCCCCGGCGCGCTGCGCAGGAAGAACTGCAAGAGCGGAGATTCGGGGCGGGATATATCCAACAATTGCAAGGAGGTAGTGAGTCCAAGCAGTTGCGCAAAAAGATATTGAAGCAAAAGGGTTATGCTCGCCGCGGCAAACCCGGAAAAAGCAACGATCGCTAAAAATTGAACGATGCCTAGCAAATCGGGCGGGAAGAACGGCAGCCGGTAGGCAACGAGAATTACCATTCCGGAAAGCGTAATAGCGATGCCTGCGCGGAGGAAACCCCAAAAGCGACGCGCAGGTCCCAGCGCTAGGAGTCCAATGAGGGAGGATAACAAGTAATACGGAGCAAGGTCAAAAGTGTTGGAAAGGCCGTAGGCCGCCAATAAGCTAAGCGGGATCGAAATGACCAGTCCGACCTCCAGCCCGAACAAAGTTGCCAATAGTAAGCCCGCGGCCTGAATAGGGTAGCCGTACGGAGCGAGCGTGCGGTCAGCGAAAAGACGCGCTCCAATCAGGAAAGCAACGAAGATCAGCGCGATCACAAATAGGTTGCGCGGATCGTTCATAACCGCCAGGCGTTTCCGACGATAAAAATAAAGAGGAACAAGAGAAGCCGAAAGTAAGATTACCGCGACTGCGCCGAGCATATCCTCCCAGCGCTGACCGGGGCGAATCATGCCGAGTCTTTCGAAGGCTTCCACGTCTGCAGGGGTAATGATCTCGCCTGCGGGAACAATGGTCTCTCCTGTTTTATAGGTTTGTACGATTGGTTTGACTCCCTCGCGCGCAGCCTGCCTTGCAGCAGTAGTCAGTTCTTCACTAAAAAAACTGTTCGGGACAATGAAGGCTGACACCAATTCCGTGACGAGGGTGGCCTGCTGTTCGTTCAATGTCAGGCTGACGGAAGCAGAGACGCCCGCCTGCGTAGACTCCAACTTATCTTCATAGACCGCTCGGCGCATCACCTGCTCCAGCACGCGCAAGGCTTCTGATTGGAGGATCTCCCAGCGGGAATCTGAAATACCGAGAACATAATCTATGGTCTCGAGCCGTAAACGCACATCGCTCAAGGTGACAAGGTTGGATTTCTTCTCGTCCACTGTGAAATCAATGTTACTGCGAACGGAAGTGATGTATTGCATGGTGGTCCGCAGCCGCTCGATCTGCTGGCGTGCAATTGCTGGGTCTGGCGTGCTGTAGACCGGCTGTACTGCACTTTCAGCGGCCTTGCGTGATTCCTCAGTGCGGATCTCACTTACATATTCAATATCTCTCGGGGCTTGCAAGGTGATCTGCGCCACATCCCCCACCGTCAGGGACTGGCTTGTGGAACGCAGACTCACCGGCAGGGTCAATGTGGCGAACGAAACAAGGCTGACCGCCGCGATCAGGCTGATCTGCAAAAAGCGAATGCGTGTGGAAACAAAATTACGTGCTGACATAAATATGAACCGCGAAGAAGACAGGCATGGTCAACACGCCCGCTGCTTCGCGGCAACAATTACTTCGCGAGCAATTCTTTTACAGTCGCGCTGATCATATCGTTGGGCGCGCGTCCTGCCACTTTGGGCATGACGATCTTCATTACCTTGCCCATGTCACTTGGGGCGGCGGCGCCCGTCTCAGCAATGGCAGCCTGCACCAAAGCGCGCAGTTCTTCCGCGGGCATGGCTTTAGGCAGAAAAACTTCCAAGACCTTGATCTCGACTTCGTTTTCATCAACAAGGTCGGGACGACTGGCCTTCTTCGCCTCCTCAATTGCTTCGCGGCGATTCTTGATCTCTTTTTGCACCAACGCCACAACCGCAAGATCATCAAGCTGGGTTTGCTTATCCACTTCCGCCTGTTTAACGGCAGCCAATACCATGCGCAGGGTACGCT
>JACZJB010000134.1 GCA_014860805.1 Anaerolineales bacterium | reverse complement strand
GAATAGGATACGGCAATTGCCATCAAGATAAGGATCACACCCGCCCAAACGAAGATCTGATTGGCGCCGCTTTCGGCTTCGCTAATCTTTGCATCCTGTTTTTCTGACAACCTGCCTGCGCGGTTGGCGACAACGTCACCTTCATCAAACTCAAAGAAACTGCGTACATCAAGTTCTGACATCTTTTTTCTCTCTCCTCACAGAATAACAGATGACAATCGCAAGCGACTGCCATCTGTTTGATAAACCCATTTTATTCTGGAGTGTCGCAGAGTTGTTTCCCCAAAAGGTCACAAAGGCCCTCTCCCACTTTCGGGTGATAAATAAAAAAAGAGGCGGATGAAACATCCGCCTCAAAATTATTCTTCTTTCCGCAGCGCTGGAAACAGCAGCACCTCACGGATGGAATGTTTGTCCGTCAGCACCATGGCAAGACGGTCCACACCCATGCCGAAGCCGCCGTTCGGAGGCATGCCATAACGCATGGCACGCAAATAATCCTCGTCCAGCGGATGCTTCTCTTCATCGTCGGCCTCATAATCGCGTCCCATTTCGAGGAAGCGTTGTTCCTGGTCAAGCGGATCGTTCAACTCAGTGAAGGCATTGCACAACTCAAAGCCTGCAACATACCCTTCAAAGCGTTCCACTGTCAGCACGTCGCCGGGAATGGATTTTGCCAACGGCGAAATATCGCGCGGATAGTTATAAAGAAAAGTCGGCTGGATGAGGGTCGGCTCGAGAAATTCGCCAAGGAGAAAATCGATCAACTTGCCGCGGGTGGACTTCGGATCAGGCGCCGCCTTGGGCTGTTTCTGTTGAATTGCCTTCAGCAACTCTTCGGCAGTTTTGTGCTCGGCAATGTCAATGCCGCTGGTTTCAAGGATACCCTGACGCATTTCCACACGCTTCCACGGTGGCTTGAATTCCAATTCGTGTTCACCAAATTTGACCTTGGTCGAACCGGTCACCTGTTCAGCCGCGTACGCCACCAATTGTTCGGTCAGTTCCATCACTTGCAGATAATCAGCATATGCCCAGTAGAACTCAAGCTGGGTAAATTCAGGATTATGTTTGAATGAAACACCTTCGTTGCGGAAATCACGCCCAATTTCATAGACCCGTTCCAGGTTGCCGACCAGCAAACGCTTGAGATACAACTCGAACGAGATGCGCAGGTACATATCCTGATCCAGTTCGTTGTGATGCGTCACAAACGGACGGGCTGCCGCACCGCCATATAATGGCTGGAGGATGGGAGTTTCCACTTCGAGAAAGTCATGCTCATCAAGAAAAGTCCGCAAAGCCTTGATCAGTTTTGCGCGCTTGCGGAATGTCTCGCGCACATCAGGGTTGACAGCCAAATCGGCATAGCGCTGGCGGGCGCGGATCTCAGGGTCTTCCAGTGTGGCGTGGCGGACAACCGTGCCATCTTCCTGAGTCACATCTTTGTCAGCGGGGAGAGGTGTTATGGATTTTGCAAGCAGTTTGAAGTCGTGGACATGAAGCGAAACTTCGCCGGTTTTGGTGCGGAACATCACTCCTGTCGCTTCGACAAAATCGCCCAGATCGAACATCTTGTTGAAGAAAGCAAGGCGGCCTTCACCTACTTCGTTCACGCGCAAGAATAACTGGATCTTGCCATCGCCATCCTCGATGTGCACAAAGGAAAGCTTGCCTTTGGGGCGCATCGAGCGGATACGTCCAGCAAGGGTGGCTTTTACTTCAACATTCCCAGCCTCGCCGGCTTCAAACTCTGCAATAGCCTGGGCGCTGGTATGTGTGCGTTTGGCGCGCGTGGGATATCCCTCCACGCCTTCCGCACGGAGTTCTTCCAATTTCTGCAAACGGATTTTTTCAAGAGAATTGTATTCTGCCATCGTTGTGTTTATCTTTCTTCCCTTCGACTAAGCTCTGGGCATGCTTTCTTCTTTCCTTTCGTCCAAGTTGAAAGAAGAAAGAAAGGATTGGGGTCAAAATAAAAAACCCCGCCTCCAATACAAATTGGACGCGGGGCAAAGATGCGCGTCCTGTTTTAGCCGACTTTGATGATCTTAACGTTGTAGGTGCCGCCGGGGGTTTCCACCTTTACGGTGTCACCAATCTTGTGACCCAATATGGCTTTGCCAATTGGAGACTCATTGGAGATCTTGCCTTCACGCGGGTTGGCTTCCGCCGCACCGACGATGGTGAAAGTCTCAGCTTCAAAGTTACCCTCTTTAATGGTCACTTTGGTGCCCACCTGAATAGCGTCATGCTTCTTCGCCTTGCCGTTTTCCTCGATGATTTGCGCCGTGGCAAGCAGAAGGTCCAACTCTTGGATACGGCCTTCCACAAAGGCTTGCTCATTCTTGGCAGCCTCGTATTCGGCATTTTCGATCAACTCCCCGCCTTCCATCGCTTCGTGCAGCCTTGCAGCCACTTCCATGCGTTTGGTTGTACGTAGATGATCCAGTTCCTCTTGAAGCTTTTGAAAGCCCTCTTTGGTAAGGAAATTGGTTGGCATAATTATGTCCTGCTCTAATAGTATTTTGCATCTCTGTCCAGAGATGCAAGTGGATTAAAAATTTCCGGTGGTATGGTCCGGAAAGTTGGGCATACTATATCATGATTCAAAAGTAGATTCAAGTACCAAAAGTACCGCAACACTTGTCTAGGCAGAAGACCACAAACGAATACCGCCGTTTTCAGACCAATATTGACGAATTTGCGAACGCATGTGATCGACATCATCAAACAGGCTGGAGATTTGGGATTCGTACTCCGCAATCGCCTCCTGCCACGACGTTAGGCCTGCCTCGCTGACCGCATAGGCATTTGCCTTCATCCCAGCCGTCTGCGGACCGAGTTCCTCAGGGGTTTTGAACAGGTATGGAATATCAACGTAATACAAGATGGAGCGCTGAAGCAATTCCACGGCGCGGCGGACGAGAACATGGTCTACGTGTGAACCAAGCCCAAGCTGGCAGACCAGTTGGTCGGTCGGTTGGAGGCGCGCGGAAATAGAGTCTGCAATTTGAGCGGGAAAATCCGTCTCGTCTTCATGCGGGGGAACAAAAATATAGCTGTAAAGCCAGTCCCCATTTTTGCCGCGGCGGTAGATGCAATCAAGGTAGTCAAAGTAAATTGGTCGGGCGCCAACGCGCTGGCAGGCTTTTTCATCCTCTGCGCGGCGGGCACGGACAAGCTCATCCGTTGAGGAGATACCCCATTGAAAATGAAGCAACTGCGCAAACGGGGAGAGCTCTTCAGTGGGAGGAAAACCGCACAGGATGTTCCAAATTTCAACCTGCTGCCCGGTACGCGCTTGTTCATGGATCAAGCCGCCGGCGGATAGTACTGCATCATCGAGATGGGGGGAAATATAGATCCAACGCATGGGCATTTTTACCATAAAACAGCAATGAAATATCAATGAATGCTCATGTAAACTACACAGAAAATTGCGAGGGCAAATGAAGGAAAGACGTAAGGAAGAACGTAAAAATTTGATGGCATACACACAGGTCTTTGACCTGTATGGAGGCTTTTTGCTTGGCTATTTGGGGGACTTGAATCTGCACGGTGCAATGGTGATCGGGGATAAGACCATGAAGGAAAATACGGAGCTTACGATTTCCATTGAATTACCTGAATTACCCAACATCAATGCCATGCGGATGACCATCCCCGTGCGTGTGGTTTGGTGTCAGCAGGACTTGAGTCCGCAGTTTTTTAACATCGGTTTTGAATTCAACGAAGTAAGCGAAGAGCAAAAAAAACTGATCGAAGCGATCATTAAAAATTACGAGTTCCGCCGGGACACACCAAATTATCCGCCCAAACCGGGTATGAAGTTGTAAATCAACTCTGAAAATAAAGGTGACAGTTGCCAAAGTAACTGTCACCTTTTATGTTAAACTTTGCCCATGCAGACAGCACGAACTTTATTCTTTACTGCGCCAGCACAAATCGAGATTCGCGAAACGACTCTGCCTCCATTGAAAGAGGATGAAGTTCTCGTTGAAACTATTTGTTCAGCCATCAGCGCAGGGACGGAGATGCTGGTCTACCGCGGGCAATTCCCACACCTGGTAGATTCGCACGACGCAGTAAGCAGTGAATTGAATTATCCGCTGGCGTATGGGTATGCATGTGTTGGGAGGGTAAAGAGACTAGGCAAAGAAGTGAATAGGGATTGGGAAGATAAGCTGGTGTTTGCCTTTCAACCGCACACATCAGCGTTCAACGTTCAGCCCTCAGCTTTAATTCCCATTCCAGATTCCCTTTCCCCTGAAAATGCCTGCTTCCTTCCAAACATGGAAACCGCGGTCAATCTAGTGCAGGATGGCGCTCCTGTTTTAGGTGAGCGGGTTTTGGTTTTAGGGCAAGGCGTGGTGGGACTATTAACCGCAGCATTGTTAAGCGAGTTTCCATTGGAAAGTTTGATCACAGTGGATCAATTTGAATTGAGGAGGAAAGCATTACAGGTTGAAGGTCAAAAGCGCAGTCCTGAGTACGTCGAAGGATTGAAAATCAAAAGTCTTTTAATTCAAGACCTTCGACCCTTCGATAAAATTCAGGGCAAGCCCTCCACCTTTGATCTGGTTTTTGAACTCAGCGGCTCTCCTTCTGCGCTTAATGATGCAATTGCATTGACATCTTTTAGCGGACGAATTGTCATTGGCTCATGGTATGGTCAGAAGCGTGCGGAGATCGATCTCGGCGGGTCGTTTCATCGTTCGCGCATCAAAATGATCTCGTCACAAGTGAGCACAATCTCCCCTGAGTTGAGCGGACGATGGGACAAGGCGCGCAGATTCAAGGTCGCCTGGGAGGCGCTGAAGCGCATCCAACCCGAGCAATGGATCACGCATCGCTTTTCTTTGGACAAAGCGGAGCAAGCCTATCAATTGCTGGATAAAAATCCGCAGGAAACGATACAGGTTGTGTTCGGTTATTAAATAGTGAATTTCAATTACACCACTCTCGAAACTTGTCACACTGCCACGGGCATCGTCCTTGTAATTGACGTGCTGCGGGCATTTTCCACGGCTGCATATGCTTTCTCAGGCGGGGCAAAAGAGATTCGTCTCGTCAGCGCAGTGACGGAGGCATTAGCATTAAAGGAGCAAATTCCCAATTCGAAGGTAATGGGAGAAGTAGGCGGACTTCCGCCTGAAAGGTTTGACTTTGGGAACTCCCCAACCCGTATTCTTGAACAGGATTTAGCAGGTAGTATTCTCATCCAGCGCACGGGGGCTGGAACTCAGGGCGCTGTGCGCAGCGTCAACGCAAGCGTCATGGTCGCCACAAGTTTTGTCGTGGCACAAGCAACGACAAATTACGTTCTACAATTGAAGCCTAAAGAAATCACCTTTGTCATCACAGGCGGGATGAAAAATGATGAGGATGTAGCTTGTGCAGAATTTTTAGAGAAACAATTTACGGGTCGGGTAGTGGAAACAGAGGAATTCATTCGCCGTGTGTATGCTTCGCGCGACGCGCTCGAACACATGGAAGATCACCCCCAATTCCCCACAGCCGACCTTGATTACTGCACACGCATCAATGCTTTTGACTTTGCCATGCCAATTACAAGAGAAAGCGGACAGCTCATTATGCGGGCTGTAAAACCATAAATCAGGAGCACCTCATGTACACGTTGGGAGTACGAAGAGAATTCATTGCGCGTCATTTTTTAATTGGCGGGGATTGGGGGGCGGAGAACTTTCCCAATTCCCATCACTATATTTTGGAGTTACAGCTCAAAGGAAGTCACCTCGACCAGCATGGTTATCTTGTTGACATAGTGGATGTGGAAAAGCATCTTGACGATGTGGTTGGCTATTACAACGAACAGATGTTGAATGAGAAGCCCGAATTCGCAGGCTTGAATCCGTCCATTGAACATTTCTCGCGGATTCTGGCTCAGACCTTGAATGAACGCATCACCGCCAAAAATATCTCAAAGCTCAAGGTAGTACTGTGGGAACACGAGAATGCGTGGGCGGCGTTTAGTGTTGAACGTTAAACAACGTTTATGAAAATCGGACTCGTCATCTACGGCTCCATCGACACACTCAGCGGCGGGTATATGTACGACCGCATGATGGTTGAATATCTGCGCTCACAAGGTGATACGGTGGAAATTATTTCGCTGCCGTGGCGAAATTACGCCGCGCATTTGATGGATAATTTCACATTCAAGCTGCCGCCTAATTTGGATATTCTGATTCAGGACGAGTTAAATCATCCTTCACTGATTGGCGCAAACTGGGGAAAGCATCCCTATCCTGTCATTAGTCTTGTCCATCATCTAAGATGTTCAGAATTACGCCCCAAATGGCAGAATGATCTTTACCGCATTATAGAAAAGAAATATCTGCAAAGCGTGGATGGATTCATCTTTAATTCAAAAACTACAAAAGGCGTGGTGAATGGGTTAATTGGGAATAGCAAGCCAGATGTAATTGCCTACCCGCCCACTGACAGGTTTGGGGATGCGATTTCGGAAAGTGAAATTGAAGAAAGAGGAAAGCCTGCCCTGAGCAATGCCGAAGGGGAGAAAGAACTGCATATTCTTTTTCTCGGCAATGTAATGGGGAGAAAAGGGTTGCATACGTTGTTGGAGGCTGTCAGCATTCAGCGATCAGCTTTGCGACTTGATGTGATTGGCTCATTAACTACCGAACCTGAATACGCCAAGCGAATGCAAGAGTTTGTGATGGCCAATGGTTTATCTTCCATCGTCCATTTTCACGGTTCTCTCAATAACCAGCCGCTCATTGACAAACTCAAACATGCTCACGTTCTTGTTGTGCCGTCATCGTATGAAGGCTTTGGCATCGTCTATCTTGAAGGTATGGGATTTGGCCTGCCTGCCATAGGTACCACAGTGGGAGCGGCGGGAGAGGTCATTCGGGATGGCGTGGATGGGTTTTTGATTCAGCCCGGGGATGCTCATTCGCTGGCAACCAAGTTACAGATTATGAATGAGCGGCGCGATGTTCTCGTCCAAATGAGTCTTGCGGCGCGGACTCGCTATCTCGCGCAACCAAAATGGAATCAGACCGCGAATCAAATTCGGGAATTTTTGCTTTCGTTTATGTGATGAAAGGCTGATACTTTTGTGGGGGTTTTCCGTATAATGAATACAGTAAAAATGGTACACACTTATCAGATCAACGGAATGGCTTTACAAACAGGCGACATCATCTGCACGATGAATGGCAAGCCCGATATTTTGCCCGGCGAATTTTGGCGTTTGGTGGGGCGGCTCGTGCCGGGCGATGTGGATCATGTTGCGATCTATCTTGGTCCGAATGGGCGTTGTGTAGAGGCGGGTGCTCGCGGCGTAATTTCATTTAACGTGCCCAACGGACATTGGGATACCGAGCGCATGGCCCGCCAGCGCGGCCATTTGTTCGACACATTTTATGGAATCGCTTCACCATTGGATTCTTTGGGAATTTCCGAAGAAGAGGAAATGCACACGCGCGCAGCGATCGCAAAGTTTACGCTTGCTCAAATCGGCAAGCCATATAATCTAAATTTCCTAAACGCTGAAACTGAAGAAGCCTATTATTGCAGCCAACTTGCGTACAAGGCATATCAAAGCATCGGCATCAACTTGAACACAGGTCTTGCCATGGAGCAGTTGCCCGGCACGAATCAGATCGTGTATCCGCAGGAAATTTGGGATGGCTTCTCGCACAGGCAAAGCCATTTGCAGATCATCACAGCACCAGCATAAAAATACAGTAAGTCTCAATTTATTATATCGTTGCGAGGAGGGCACTTTTTCTTTCCGACGAAGCAATCTCGTTTGTTAGCAGGCTGCTTCGGCAAAACAAGAGCGCCTTGCAGCGACATATTGATATGATATAGTAGCCCGCTATGAGACGAATCATCGGCATCCTTCTTATCGCCATCTCGGCGGCATCGTTCGGGACCCTTGCCATCTTTGGCAGATATGCCTACAACGATGGCATGGATATTTATACCGTCCTCTTTTTGCGATTTGGAATCTCCGCCTCTTTCATGACCATGATCCTGCTTCTGCGCAAGGAGCATTTTCCACGCGGACGCATTCTCGCGCAGCTCGTCGGCATGGGTGCCGTCGGGTATGTTGGTCAATCATTTCTATATTTAACAGCCATCAAATATGCATCTGCGGGATTGGTGGCGTTGTTGTTGTATCTTTATCCTTTCTTTGTCGCTGTGCTCTCGGTGATCTTCCTGCGCGAAGTCATCACTCGGGTCAAAGTCATTGCGCTTGTGCTGGCGCTCTTTGGCGCAGCACTCACCGTCGGACCCGTCAGCGGGCAGTTGATCGGCGCACTCATGGCAATCACCGCGGCGTTGATCTATTCGATTTACATTATCGTCGGCACAGGAGTGATGAAGCATGTCTCGGCAGTGCAATCGTCCACGATCATCTTTGCTTCCGCCGGCACAGTGTATGGACTGTTGACCTTCGCCAACGGCGCACACTTCCCTGCAAGCAACTCAGGCTGGCTCGCCATGCTGGGGATCATTGTTGTCTCAACGATTATTCCTGTGGTCACATTCTTAGCTGGGCTGGAGCGGGTCGGCCCCACCAACGCGGCGATGCTCTCCACACTGGAGCCCGTTGTCACTGTGTTGCTCGCCGCATGGCTTTTTGGCGACCAACTCCTCCCAATTGTGATGCTTGGCGGCGGGTTGATTTTGGCGGCGGTTATTTTATTGACGCGGACGGAACTAAGCAAAGAGACGGATAACCAAACAGCATTAAAAGCCAGCGAACATTAAAAAACTTAAAATGTAGGGTTATAATGAACCAGTAGTGTTAACCCGCTACTTCACGCGAATCCTGCGTCGCACCCTACGGGCGGATTCTTGTTGATGAGGATGACCTCTCATCAAATTAGGTGCGGCGCATATCTCACAACTCCCCTAGTGTACCCAAGACCCGAATAAGGGTCGTGCCCTTCGTGGTTTTAATCTTATAAGGAAGTATATGAACTTTACACAATTTAATCTCGACCCCCGCCTGATGGTGGGTATCAAAAAATCAGGATACGATGTCGCCACTCCGATTCAGGAAGCAGCCATGCCTGCCGCCCTGCGCGGACGGGATATTATCGGCACAGCGCAAACAGGAACTGGCAAGACCGCCGCATTTGTCCTTCCCATTCTTAACAAACTGCTCAGCGGACAACGCAACGTTCCGCGCGCGCTGATCGTTGCGCCCACCCGCGAACTCGCGGAACAGATCAACGATGTGGTGAAAGTCCTCGCAGCGGGGACAAAGCTCAAGAGTGTAACCATTTACGGCGGAGTCGGAGCGAACCCGCAAATTCAGGCATTGCGCAACGGTGCGGAGATTCTCATCGCCTGCCCGGGCCGCCTGCTGGATCTCATCAATCAAGGCTATGCAAAAATGGGGAACATTGAAATTCTGGTGCTCGATGAAGCCGACCGCATGTTCGACATGGGCTTTCTGCCCGATGTGCGCCGCATTGTGAAGGCCGTGCCTGCGAAACGCCAGACCATGTTCTTCTCTGCCACCTTCCCCGCTGATGTGGAATTGCTCGCGCAGCAGGTTCTGACTCAGCCGCAAAAAATTGCAATGGGCATCGTCAAGCCTGCGCATACCGTTACGCACGCGCTGTATCCTGTTCCGCCGCATTTGAAATCTGCGTTATTGCTTGAACTGCTCAAACGCACCGACACTGATTCTGTTTTGGTTTTCACCCGCACAAAGTATCGCGCACAAAAAGTTTCGCAACAAATTCTGCGCGCCGGCTTCAAGGTGACCAGTTTGCACGGCGACCGCTCGCAAGGTCAACGCCAATCTGCGCTCAAGGGTTTCAAAGATGGCACGCATAACATCATGGTCGCCACAGACATTGCCGCGCGCGGGCTGGATGTGGAAAGCATTTCGCACGTCATCAACTACGACATGCCCGATACCGCCGACGCCTACATCCACCGCATTGGCCGCACAGGCCGCGCTCAACGCACAGGGGACGCATTCACTTTGATCACCGATGAAGACAAGGATATGATCAAGATCCTCGAGCGCATCATGGGTGGACCGATCAAACGCGAGACCCTCGACGGATTTGACTACAAGGCTCCCGCCCCGCCGAGATCTGAACATGGCGGACGAGGCAGAGGCGCCCCGCGAGAGGACTCACGCCGCCCACCGCGCCCCGCTCCCACACCGAAGAGTTATGGAAGAAATCGGCTGGCGCCGAGGAAGGTCAAGTAAGCAGTAAGAATCAAAAAGAGCCTGACGCTTTCGCGTCAGGCTCTTTTATGTTGATTAGCTCAGAACAGTTACGTTTGAAGCCTGGGGACCCTTGGGGCCCTTTTCAACGACGAACTCGACCTTCTGGCCTTCTTGCAGGTTACGGAAACCGTCACCTTGAATGGCGGAGAAATGAACGAACACGTCCGCTCCGCCTTCGCGCTCGATAAAGCCGAAGCCCTTATCACCATTGAACCACTTCACTGTACCAGTTATACGATCAGACATTTTGCCTCCTTATGGCAATTAAAAAAATTTGTTATTAGGTAAAGCTGTTTGTTCCATCGGAGGTCAAAACAAAACAGCCCACAGTCAAACTGTGAGCTGTGGCTGTTCTTCAAACCAACGTAACTTACCGTTTCCTATTGGATGTAAGAATAACATATTACGCTTTGCAAGTCAATCGAAAGGTGGCACCAAAATATTGCAGGTATAATGCCTTTATATGAACTTTTTAATTACCGGAGCCGCGGGATTCCTCGGCTCTTCACTTGCCAATCATCTCGCACGCGAGGGTCATCAAGTCCGCGGACTTGATGACCTCTCCACCGGCGACCCCAAGGTGCTCGCACCTGATGTCCATTTTACACGCGGGGATGTCAGCGATCGCCCCAAACTGTGGACTCTGCTTCAGGATGTGGATGTGGTATATCACCTTGCCGCACGCGTTTCCGTACAGGAATCCATTTTGTATCCGCGCGACTACAACACCGTTAACGTAGGCGGCGCAGTGGCACTGATGGAAGCCATGCGAGACGTGGGAGTGAAACGCGTCGTTCTGGCTTCGTCCGGAGCTGTATACGGCGACTTGGGAGACTCCACACTGATAGAGTCCACTACGCCGAACCCACGATCACCGTATGCCGTCTCCAAGCTGGCTGCGGAATATTATGTCCGAACCATTGGCGGCTTGTGGGGCATCGAAACCGTCAGCTTGAGGATCTTCAATGCCTATGGACCGGGCCAACACCTGCCGCCATCCCATCCGCCCGTTGTACCTCACTATCTTCGCCAGGCCCTGCGCGGCGGAACTCTGGTCGCACACGGCGATGGAAGCCAAACCCGCGATTATATTTACGTGGACGATGTGGTCAGCGCGATGGTTGCCGCATCCACGGCGCCGAACGTGAATGGCCTGGTCATTAACGTGGGCTCTGGAGTGGAGACCTCTATCAAGGATTTGATCCGCACCGTATTGGATGTGACGGATAGCAAAGCCAACGTGGTCTACAACTCCCAAACCTCCGGCGGAGTCTCACGCATGCGTGCAGACTCACATCTCGCAAAAGAAAAGTTAAGATTCACCCCATCCATTAAGTTAGAAGAGGGTCTGCGATTGACGCTCCAGCGAGATGCAAGATTTAAATAATCCGTAGGCAGCATAAGTGATTTATCCGTGTTTATGAATTAATTTCATGGCAAGCACTCTCCCCGTCAAATTCTATAACCGCCCCACATTGACCGTCGCACGCGAACTGCTCGGTGCGCGGCTTGTTCGTATTTCAAATGGAATCAAGCTGGTGGGGCTTATCACCGAGACAGAAGCCTACATTGGTGAAGAAGACCTCGCCTGCCACGCCAAAGCGGGACGGACGATTCGCACCGATCCCATGTACGGACCGCCTGGGCGGGCATACATTTATTTCACTTACGGCAATCATTGGATGCTAAACGCAGTGACGGAAAAAGAGGGGTTTCCAGCCGCGGTGTTGATCCGCGCGATTCAGCCAGTGGAAGGGGTTGAGGTGATGATGGAGCGCCGTCAGGGGCGGGACACGTTTGGGCCGGGGAAACTGACTCAGGCGCTGGGAATCACCAAAAGCCAGAACTATGCCGATCTGACGGAACCAACTTCCAGTTTGAGAATTGAAGCGGGGCAGGTAATCCCAGATAAAAGCGTGACCATTGGCGCTCGCGTGGGTTTAAATAAAACAGCAGAGCCATGGCTGTCCATGCCGTGGAGATTTTTAGTCAAAGGTTGGAAGATCGAACTTTAATCGGAGGAATGATGGGATTACTTGAAGGTAAAAATGCTTTGATTTTTGGTCTTGCGAATGAACGCTCGATCGCATGGGGAATTACGCAGGCATTCAAACGTGAGGGTGCAAATTTGGGGATTAGTTATGCGGGTGAGATGCTTGAGCGCCGCGTAAAACCGCTCGCCGAGCAGGTGGATTGCAAATGGGTCGAAGAATGTGACGTGACCAAGGATGACCAGATCGCGTTGACGGCTGAAAAAGCAGCCAAGCATTTTGGAAAGATCGATGTGCTTGTTCATTCGATTGCGTTCGCAGGACGCGATGAACTAAGCAAGCCCTATTACGAGACCAGCCGCGAAGGATTTAAGACCGCAATGGACATCAGCGTGTTTTCCTTTGTCGCGTTGACCAATGCGTTTTTACCGCTCTTAAATCCGAATGCATCCGTGATGTGTCTCACTTATTACGGCTCGGTAAAAGTTGCGCCGCATTACAATGTGATGGGTGTAGCCAAAGCCGCGCTGGAATCTTCCACCCGCTATCTGGCCTATGACCTCGGCCCGCAAAAGATTCGCGTAAACGCGATATCGGCTGGTCCCATCCGCACATTGGCAGCGGCAGGCGTGGGCGGCTTCCGTGATATGTACAAACACTTTGCGGACATGTCTCCCATGCGTGAAAATGTGACCATTGAAGATGTAGGTAATTCCGCCGTATTTTTAGCTTCCGATCTTTCACGCCGCATCACGGGCGAAGTTCTTTACGTGGACTCAGGTTTCAACACTGTGGGCGTACAGATGAGCGAAAAGCAGGAAAAAGGCGAGTAAGAAGCAGCGAATAGCAGGGCGGACGCATGCGTCCGCCCTTTTTGTTTTAACGGTAAAATAGGTAGGAAATAAAGGGACCATGAAAATCCAAATTGAACCACATACGTTGCAGCGTGCTGAAGAACGCGGCACAAATATCGAAGAAATCCAAATCGTTCTTGAGCAGGGGACGGAAATTCCAGCCAGAGGAAACCGAAAAGCAAAGGCAAAGGTTTTTACTTTCAAAAGAGAGCGCCTGGACAAATATTACGAAGAAAAACGAGTTGAAGTGATTTACGTGGAAGAAGAAAACGCCATTGTTACTGTAACCGTGTATGTCTTCTACGGAGAATGGAAAGATTGATATGCAAATAATTTACAATCCAAAATCTGATATTTTATACATTCGTCTTGATGAATTAAAACAGGATGTAGTCAATCAACGCGTATCCGAAGATGTAGTGGTTGATTTGGGAAGTGAAAACAAAATCGTCGGAATCGAAATTATGGATGCATCCCAGCGGATGAACCTGAAAAATATTTTTCCTGTGGAGTTTCAGGTTGCAATGGGAGCAGACGCATAATGTTCAAACGCAACACAGCCCCAACTGAATCTCCACAACCGGTGCAGGCTGTCGAACGCATCACCTCGGTGCTTGGTTCAGGCATTATCTGGCACGGCAGCATCAACGGCTCAGGCGGCGTCCGCATTGAAGGCGCGTTCGAAGGCGAAATTGCCTTACGCGGCATGCTCGTCGTCGGCGAGACGGGACGCGTCACCTGCCAGAACGTGCGCGCCAATACCGTGATTGTGGCGGGCGCGGTTCGTGGAAATATCACCACCCAAAAACTGGAGATTCGTGCTTCTGGCCGTGTTTGGGGAGATGTGGTCACCACAGCATTCGTGACCGAAGAAGGCGCCTTCCTGCGCGGGCAGATTCGTATGGAAGAAACGGTCGAGCTGGACCTAGAGCCTGCCCCTGAATCCACGCCGTCGGAAGCCGCTCAGGCAGAGTCCATCGCGCAGACACCGATCCAAATTCCCAAACCAGAGCCAGCGCCAGTGATCGAGCCCACACAAAAGATCGCACGGAAAAAGAAGAACGAAGCCTAAATCATTCCAAAGGACACGGCGGCGCCGTGTCCTTACAAT
>JACZJB010000133.1 GCA_014860805.1 Anaerolineales bacterium | reverse complement strand
CGCGAATATGGCACACTGGGCTTGGCTCAAACCTTGAAACAATTGCGCGACTCGGGACATAAATTTCCGATCTATGAAAATCAGGGGCTGACCAAGGGAGGTTTCACGGAGCTTGGAAAATTGACATTCCATCACATCGACAATAAATAAAGGAGGTTGTCAGGGGCTGCATCTTTTCATTTTCAATTGCCGTCGTCCATCGCCAAAGGAGAAAAAATGAAAAAGTCCATTCTTGGAGCCTGCATCGCCATGCTCCTGGTTGTCTCTTTGCTTTTACCGTCGCAATCGGCAGTACAGGCACAATCGGCAACGATCTACACCACCAACTTCAACAGCGGCTATAGCGGCTGGACCGCCTCTGGCGCTGTGGATAGTATTGCCTCTCCATCCATTGCGCCCAATTCCACGCGCCTGCGCGGAACTGCCAGCATTACCCGTACCATCTCCACTGTCGGCTACACCAATATTTCAGTGACATGGAATATGGCAGCCTCTTCATTGGAAAGTGCTGATCATTGTTACCTGGAAATCAACACAGGCAGTGGCTGGACAGCCATCGGCACGCTCAATGACGGACAGGATAATTCCACGTTCTTCAGCGGAACCACAAATAATATTGCTGGTGCGAATCAAAATGCGAATTTCCAAGTCCGCTATCGTGGGAATGGCGCAACCACTGGAGATTATTGTTATGCGGAAGATATTACTGTCACGGGTACATCCGGCGCCACACCGACCAACACGCCAACTTTTACTCCCACTCCACCAGGACCCACTCCCACACCTCCTCCGGGCGGCTCCGTCCCCGGCGATCCGCTCACGGGCAATGGAAACGTTACGCGTACGTTGCTCACCTACAATGACTTGATGTCAGGCTCAAGTTCTGCGCCAGTGGATGACAGCGCCTTTGCTTTACCTGCCAATGCTGCCATGCCAGATCATGTCTTTGAAGGCAGGCTCGAACTTGCCAACGAAGCCACCAGCGGCGGATTCTCCGAAGTTAAAGATACCTATCGTTACACTGGCTCGGGAGATAATCCGCGCAAGCATTTGCCAGAGTTCAGTTTTGAATTCGTTCAGAACGGCAGTCATCTTATCCCCGTCACGCAAGGGCTCATCTACAGCGGGCATCCCTATTGGAATTACATCATCGGTCCCGGGCGCGTTTGGAAGGAAACCAGCGATAACGGATACTCCCGTGCCTCTTTCCCATTTGCGCTCGTGCAGCGCAATGCCAACTGCACCCACAACGGCGTGATGACCTTCCTGTTCAACAACAGCGGCATTTCCAAAGTTCGCTATCAGATCACGCAGGAAACCTGTGTCTATTACAAAGTCAACATGTGGGGACAACTGACTGCCACATATTCTGCCTACGCTGTCGCGGATTCTGCGACTATCAAAACGAATCATGCGCTGGAAGTGGGCAACCGCCTCCCCACCAAGCCGATAGCGGATCTTGCCACCGATTATCCATCCTCTGCGGTGAATGTCAGTGTCTTTGGCAGCGGTATCACCCCAAGCCATATGACCTATTACGGCGTGATCTACAACGGCGTCAATTATGTCTCCGGCTGTACCACGCGTTATGGCACATATGCATTTTGTGAAAATCTGCGTGCGCCGTCGTACTCAACTGCCAAGTCCGCATTTGCGAGTGTGGCATTAATGCGCCTCGGGCAAAAATACGGAACAGGCGTCTACAACCTGCTCGTCAAAGATTATGTCTCTGAAACTACCTCCAGCATTGGCACGTGGACGAATGTGACCTTTAATAACACCATCGATATGGCTACTGGCAACTATCGTCTTGCCGGTTACGAATCCGACGAAAGTGGTTCCTACATGGAAACCTTTTTCCTCGCCGAACCCTATACCGACAAAATGAACGCCGCCTTGAACTTCCCCTTCAAGGCAAGCCCCGGCACATTCTGGAACTATCACTCGTCCGACACCTTCATCATCGCCCGCGCCATGAACAACTACCTGCAAACACAGGAAGGCTCCGGGGCAGACATCTTCAACATGGTGAAGAATGAAGTCTACGCCCCCATCAACCTCAGTGCAGGTGTCGGTACCATTCGCACAGATAACGCATCCTTCGGCTCCCCATTCGGCGGTTATGGTCTGTTCTGGACAAGGGATGACATTGCCAAAGTAGCAAAATTACTCAACAACGATAATGGTTTTGCTGACGGCACTCAGATTTTGCAACCAGACATGCTCGCTGACTCGATGCAGAACAACCCGAGTGATCGCGGACTCGACACCACTGGCACGCCTGTCTTCAAATACAACAATGCCTTCTGGGCAAAGAATATGACCCCCTCCGAGTTTCCTCAGTACTCATGTTCGTTCTGGGTTCCGTTCATGTCTGGGTATGGAGGCATTACTGTTGCCATGGCACCCAACGGCGCAACTTACTACTACTTCAGTGATAATGAAGAGTTCAACTGGTACAGCGCCGTGCATGAAATGAACAAGCTCAGTCCGTATTGCCCGTAAGGACGGCTGATTAAATCAAATACGAAGAATGAACAGGCAGTTTGCCTGTTCATTCTTCGTATTTGCAATCGTATCTGCCTGGTGGAATGAGTGTCGAGTATAAGTATTGCAAGCGCTTGGGTGTTTATATGATAAATCTTTAAAATCCAGATCCAATAGTTGAAGTTACTTTTTAAATATGCAACTGATGCAGAAATATATTCCGCTTATAAGGCAGACCTCCCTTTGCAAAATATTATTTCTCCGTTATTCGATCCGCTTGAAGATCGGCAGGGTATCTAGCGGGGATGGGAAATTTTTGATCCATGCGTTCCCCGTGATGATCTCGCCTGTCCAATAGTTTTGCCACTTTCCATTTGGAAAATAGATATCGCGTTGTGTTGCATTTGGTGTGACCACAGGTGCAACTAAAAACTCATCACCAAGCAAAAACTCATCGTCGCAGGTCGAGGCGTATTCATTGTCTGGGTCGAGCCAAAAAATCGGGCGGATAATCGGCAAGCCTTTCGCAATCGAATCCCGCGCGATCTCCAAAATCTTTGACGCGAATTCCACATGCAGGTTTGCAAAACGACGGCACAACTCAGTACTATCCACACCGTAATCCCACGGAGCCAAACTAAATTGCATCGAAGGCAATAACGCGTTCAACTGCGTCCAACGGATCATCATATCGGCGTCCGCTTTTTCGTCATACTCGTTGCCGCCCACCATATCAGGCAGAATAAACGGGTAGCCCGCCAAACTCATTGCCAGTGCGCCCGTCAACACCGAGTGCAAACCGTTATCCAATCCCCACGCAGTCGTCTTATCCCATTGGCGGAAGAAAATCGGC
This sequence comes from Anaerolineales bacterium, assembly GCA_014860805.1. Classification (GTDB taxonomy): domain Bacteria; phylum Chloroflexota; class Anaerolineae; order Anaerolineales; family Villigracilaceae; genus Villigracilis. Next base: position 805 of record JACZJB010000133.1, on the reverse strand, counting down.
ACGGCCTGATTTTTCCATCCTGAACGGACCTCGGTTAATCGATGATGTTTCGCTACTGCATCCACATAAATTTTCGTGTATTCATTGGGGTGGATTTTTTGATAGGTGACTCCATCTTCTGGGAGAAAGCACGCTTCACCCGCATCGAACTTAAAGCCGTCGCATCCTGTCTTGACCTGTAACTGATTCAACCGTTCGAAGAACCACTCCAACGCTGATGGGTTGGTGACGTCGAGCAAACCGCCATGTCCCTGCCACCACGGCACGAGATAGGGAGAGCCATCCACATGTCGGACGAGCCAGTCGTTCTTCGTCCCTTCGGTAAAGGCATTGGATCGTTCATCCAAAAACGGGATAACCCATGTGGTGACTTTGAATCCTTTGGCATGCAAGTCTTTGATCATCGCTTTGGGGTTCGGAAAACGCTGGGGGTCAAATTCCAAGTCGCCGTAATAGACCTGCCAGCGGTCATCGATTTCCATCACATGATAGGGGTAGCCATTTTGAATGATCTCATCCGCAAATTGCAGGATGACTTTCTGATTGATGGCGGTTTTGTAACGTGCCCATGTCGTCCATGTGGGTTTGGTAAATAACCCTTCGGGCGGCAATTCGGCAGGATGCCCAAAATGTTTGATCTGGTCTTTGTAGGCGGTGACTGCATTCTCGGAAAAATGAAATTTGAGATCAAGAGAATTGCCTTTGAAGGTGAGCAAACCATCCCCAACTTTGCCATGATCAAGAAAGGGACGGTCAGAGAATGCGCCGCGTCCATCGGTGACGAAACTCCACTGGAAGCGCGGAT
>JACZJB010000132.1 GCA_014860805.1 Anaerolineales bacterium | reverse complement strand
AAATAAGTATAAAATGCAGCCGTGGCCGCTTTCGAACGAAAAGTGTCTTTTGTTGTTAAAAACATTGGACTGAGGCAAAGAACAGGACTAATGAATGAGAGGATGTAGCCGAGTCCGGCACCGAGCTCTGGTTTGGTGGTTGTATTGAACACTAGTGCTTCGTAACCACCAATCTGCCTCAGAAATAGTGCGAGCGCAGCGAATGCTGTCGCTGCCGTGATTGTCACTCCAAGTATTTGGCTCTTCCTGCTTCCACGCGATTTCACAGCGGGAAGATGCTTGGCAATGCTCTTGCCGATACTCGTCGCAGTGCCTAGCAAATAGCACATAAAGCCTGCCGCATGAGCGATTGCGTAGGTAAATATTGCAGAGGGAAGATCAGCAATATTTCCCCGCATTCCGACCGGATAGAACTTCAGATCTATTATGAGTAACAGCAAAAATGGAATTACGGTCAAAAAATTGAAAATGCAAGCAATGTGAATTGGATGAAAGAGATCTTTCGCAACTTGTCCCTTTGTCCAGCGTACAATGATGGGCAGAAGAAATGTTACGCTGAGCAATGCGGCCGACGTTGCGATCATTTTTGATATTCCGAAAGAAACTTTATAGCCCTTGCTGGATTCCCGGCAACAATCGTTTTCTTCGATACTGGTTTTGTGACGATTGATCCGGCAGCAATGATGCTGCCGTCTTCAATGGCTCCCACTCCAGCCATGATTATTGTTCGAGCTCCGACCCAAACATTATCTCCAATGACCAGCGGCGTCATTGTGGGTTTTGATCTTGGGTCATATCCGTGCGAGTGGGTGTAAATAACTACATCTGAAGAGATGAGGGTTTTAGCGCCAACAGTGAGTCCTCCTGAATGGTCGATATGGCATCCGGTGTTAATCTGAACATCATTCATTAGTCTTAGGGTGCCGGTTGACGTCTCAGAGCTTATGTTTACTCTTGAAGCAATAAGGCATCGTCTGCCGATGCTCACCATTCGAGGGCGCTCAAGGCTCGCGCCAAAATGTATTCTGCTAGCCGGACCTAGGTGCTGCATCGGTATTCTCCATAGTAAGGTGGCGATGAGCGTCCGGGCCCTCGCGAGAGTTCGAGACAGAATGCGCATGGTTCCTAGTAGTAGGCCACTCCTGTCGTATAGATCCAGAAGTCGTGCTCGATTACCAGCAGTGGTCATGTGTATTAAAGCGCCTCTGAAGATGAAGTGTTATAGACGTAGACGTAGCCGGTTAGGCGCACCGCCATACCCGCTAGGAGCGACCAAGTTGCTCCCAGAGCTCCATTGCTCGGGATTAGAATGCATCCGAAGATCAGAGTTGCGACTGTGGACACGGCTAACACTGGCGCTTGGGCCCTAAAAATGTGCCTTGCCGTGAGGGCGGTATATAGAAAGCCGCTTGCGTACCATGTAATTCCTGCTGCTATGATCCAGGGCAACAGATAAGCTTGAGAGGAGAATGAATCGGCGTACAATACCCGCAGGGCAACTTCGCCGTGTGTGTGCGACGCGACGAGCGCTACTGCGCCTGCGGTGATCGTTGCTGCAATCAGCCGGATCAGCATCGTTCGAAAGGCAGGGCGATTGGTTCTGTAAAGTGACGCGAGCCGTGGTCGCACCGAATCGGCCAAGGCTCCCACCAATGTGTGTCCTGCCAGAAGCAGGTATGCGAGCGCTGTATAATATCCCAACTCCTCTTTGGTCTCCCTAGAGGCCAGAAAGTACCGGGGGATGGTTGCCGTTAAAGAGTCGAGTAATGCCACCACTCCTAGTGGTAGGCTTAGGTAGCATAGTTGTAGGACTCGATGGTTGTCTGTCTTCGTTTCCGTATGTTCTTTGTGGTGATCTTGGCTTATTCGCATTGTTCTCCGAAGATCAAATGCGATGAACATTATTAAACTCACAGCTGCCATTCCTGCCAGTCCCATCGCGATGGTGCCTGTTTGTATTGTCGCGGTCAAGAAGACTGCCGCCTGCGCAACCCCTCTCAGGACTAATGATTGTCCTATCCAATCCATTCTCTCTTGTTGTTGGAGTCTTCCGAATGTTATATCACTCATAGATTCAAAACTTCGTGCTAGCGCAACAAATAAAATAGCGATCATCGTCTCTTGTTCTGTCGCAAAGAACAGTGTTCCGGCGAAAAGTAAGACCAATGCTGTAGCTGTCGTGATCGTTCGCAAGATAAGGTAGGTTTGAAACGGGTACGAGGCCCGGGTGTCAGTTGCTTGGACGTTTCTCAATCCTAGGTTTCCCAAGGTAAAGACTGGGGCGCACACCGCCACCGCCAAGCCGAATATCCCTACCGTCTCGACACTCGCGGTCTTCGTCATCGCCGAGAGTACGATCCACTGACAAAGTGCCCAGCATCCATTTCCCGCAAGCATCCAGGCGAAGTTGACTTTTATGCTGAGGCGCTTGGGCATCCCTATTGCGCTTGCCGCGGCTCCAACATGCCGGACGGGCTTAAGCATGTCAATAACTCTCGCCCAAGCACCAAGGCCTAGTCGGTCGGATTGGCCAAAGCGAGTCGAAAATCCACCCAAGGAGACTTTCTGTTTCCGTCAGCATATTCTCCCGTGCGCTGTCAGTTGATCGGCCGGCTCGTCCGAATCACCTCTGGTCGCGTCCTTGCGTTCGCTTCGTTCCTCGGCCCCTACTGCCAAATCTGCTCCTTTCGTCGCGCCAATAGCGGGTGCTCGTTCTTACGCAGAATCAATTACTTGCCCCGTTCCGGTGTTCTCTGGCCCATGCCCGCCTGCCACTCTGGACATTGGAAACCCAACCATGCCTCAGCGAAAGAGCACGATCACCCCATCAACCCCGGCCGCCCTGATCCCCAAACCGCCGGCGCCCCAGGCTTCAGCCCAAACGCCTTCATCAGCGCCCAGGCCCGCACCCTCACTCAAACCGGCCGCGAACGCGGTGAGTC
>JACZJB010000011.1 GCA_014860805.1 Anaerolineales bacterium | reverse complement strand
GCATTATCCGTGCACAACGAAAGCGGCGGAATATGAACAGGAAATTCTGTCTGCGCTTTAAATATCTGCCGCAGGGGGCGGTTGGCTGAAACCCCGCCCGCCACAAGAATTTCCTTCGCACCAAATTCACGGGCGGCGTTCATCGTTTTCTTGAACAAAACATCAATGACAGCCTGCTGGAAGGAAGCCGCAAGGTCGGGAATTGGCAGGGAATTACTTCTCTTTTTCAAGTCACGCACTTCGTACAAGACCGAGGTCTTTAATCCGCTGAAGGAAAAATTCCAGGTTCCATCGAGCCAGGCCCGGGCAAAGTTGAAGCGGTGCGGATCTCCCTCCTCCGCCGCCTTTTGTATGGATGGTCCGCCGGGGTATGAAAGTTCAAGCAGGCGGGCAACTTTATCGAAAGCCTCACCGGCCGCATCGTCGAGGGTGGAACCAAGCCGTTGGTAGGTTAAGTGATCGGTCATGAGATTCAGTTCCGTGTGTCCGCCTGAAACGAGCAGCGCCATCAAAGGGAATTGCGGCTCAGGCGGGATGAGTTCGCCCGCATCGTATACCCATGCCGAATACAAGTGCCCCTCCAGGTGATTTACCCCGATCAGCGGTTTGTCCATACCAAGCGCAATGCCTTTCGCCATGTTCATGCCGACAACAAGCGAACCCGCAAGGCCTGGTCCTTGTGTAACCGCGATGGCATCAATGTCATTGAGCGTGAGGTGTGCCTGCGCAAGCGCCTGCTCCACGACAGGAGTGATGCTCAACACATGCTGACGGGAAGCCACCTCAGGAAATACGCCGCCATATCGGGCATGGATTTCCATCTGCGAAGCAACTACCGACGAAAGAAGCGCGCGCCCATTTTCGATGATGGCACAGGCGGTTTCATCACAGGAGGTTTCAATGGCAAGGATACGAGCGGGTTTTAAGTCAGTCACTTATTTTTTCCATTTCTTCATTGGTAAAACGAAATCATACGGATATTCTGCCAGCTTTTCAATAGTTCCTTCGGGGTTGACCCAAAGTGTATCTTCAATACGGAAGCCCATGCCTTTTTCAGGATAATATAAACCAGGCTCGGAGGTAATGATCACACCGGGTGCAAGACGTTGGTCGTCACCAGTTGTAAATCCGCTGAACGGACGTTCGTGGATGTTCAAGCCCACGCCATGCCCCAAGCTATGGACATATCCCTCCACCGGCGCCTTGGTGTTGAGCGGGGTCTGGTGTCCTTTGGATTCAAAGTACTCGCAAGTCATCTGGTGATAATGTTTGAAAGGCGTGTTCAGGTCAAAATTATCCATCAACTTGTCGTATATGTCCTTGACTTGATCATATAGTTCCTGCGCTTCTGGAGTGGCGTAGCCCAAACTCCATGTGCGGGTGAAATCATAATAATAACCGCCGCCTGCTTCGGCAGGGTAAATATCGAAGACAATGGTCTGACCAAGCTTCATCAAGTCTGCGGGGTTGCCTGCAGAATGCGGCACGCCTGCGTCGCGTCCGATGGCGAAGATAAAGCCAGAGGGTAATTCCGCGCCATGTTCCGAAACCCATAAACGGATTTTGGAGTGCACGTCCCCAACCGTCAATGGAGTACCGTCTTCTTTCAACAGCACTTCATCTTCGTTCACATCACAGGCCGTCAAATAATCGCGGACCTTGCCGACGACAGCCGTGGTCACTTTGCCCATCTTGCGGATGCGGGCTACTTCATTCACATCTTTCGTTTCCATCGCCCGCATGAAGATCGAGTCTTCACGCGGCTCACCCACAAATTCGATTTCAGGCAGAAGCTTCTGCAAGTGAGAAAGCTGCCCAAATATAGCGCTCAAATCGTAATTGCCGTACACACCGACCCTTACCTTCCTGACACCCACCTCTTCAAACATCAACTGGTTACGCAAAGCGCTTGCCAGCAACAGGTCGCCATTGGCTTTCTTCAAAAGGGCTTCGTAATCATATTTACTGTACGGAATTAACTTCAATCCGCTTTTAGCGGCTTCATCACGTTCCATGTCATTGTGGAAATAAGCGGCCTCCTCGCCGCGTTTTTTGATGACAGTGGCGTGGCTGACGTGCCCACCCCCGGTCAAATAATACATGGGCGGGTTATGTTCGGCTTTCCCAAACACAACGATCGCATCCAGGCCGCGGGATTTCATGATGGCATCGAGTTCTGATTTCATTTTGGCTCCAAAGAATTGAGTTGTATAAATTCACGAGCGATCTCTTCGTTCTCGAATTCCAAACGTACAATTTTTTTCTCGCGCAGAAGTTTTGCTGATATACCGATCAATTCGTCGGTATCAGCAAACATTCCAAAGATCGTCAGCGGGCGGCGGGTAAGCAATTTTCCATAAAAAGGCACAGACAGCGTTTTGACGACAAACTCAACCATCGTTCCACCGATGACACCAACAACCAAACCAGCAAAGCCGCCCAACACAAAAGGAAAACCAATAGTCTGCGGCGTTGTGCCTTCAGGGGCAAGCAGCATTACCGGGATAAAAACGATCACACCAATAATTAAACCAGCAGTCAAAAAGGGAATCAAGGTCACTTTGGCAATGCCGCGCTCCTTGTCCGCGCAGGTCTTACACATTGGCACTGACAATTGCAACGTCACAGGCTGATTACGATTTTGCACACCCATGTTCAGCGTGATTCCCAGCATCTCAGTTTTAGGTCTTCCGCAATACGCACAACGTTCAGGGAATTTAAGAACTGGCGGCTTCTTGAGATCGTGGATGGGGATATTAATAATCATATTTCAACATTTTGTTTTACGGGAATTTGCATTAAGCTTTTTTCAACAAATTCTTCAGTCCCACCAACAACGCACCTTCCTGTTCAGGAAGGACAGTGCGCGGGTCGAGCAGCACTTTATCGTTTTCAGTGCGAGCGATGATGGGAGGATTATTCTTGCGTAATGCGCGCAAAAATTTTTCAGCAGATTTCACTTGCAGCGATAATAAAAAGGTCGGCATGGACTCGCCTGGAAGAGAACCGCCCCCCACAGTAGACTCACCTTCCACTATCTGACCCTGACCCAACTCTGCAGCCCACGCCTCCGCCCGACCTTTGATCTGCTTCAACGTCAGGGACATCATCTTCACGATGGGCACTTCCCGCTCCGCTTCGTCTTTGAGGTAATGCAGCAATGTGGCGGATAATCCTGCAAGACAAGCCTTATCTGCACGGACAGCTCTGGCGAGGGGATGTTTCTTGATCTTCGAGATCAAGTCTGCCCTGCCGATGATGATGCCAGCCTGCGGACCGCCGAGCAATTTGTCGCCAGAGAAGCAGATGATATCCGCACCTGCCCGCATGGACTCTTGCACCGTAGGCTCGTGAGCCAGCCCATACTTTGCGGTATCGTACAACGCCCCTGAGCCAAGATCATCAACTACGGGAACGCCGGCAGCGTATGCGGCTTCAACAATATCTTTGAGTTCAGGCTCTTCGGTAAAGCCGACCAGTTTGAAATTAGATCGATGTACGCGCATTATGAGCGCTGTGGGCTCTGCAGCGGCTGTTTTGTAATCCGACAAGCGGACTTTGTTGGTGGTGCCAACTTCGACAAGCTTCGCGCCCGATTGCTTCATTACATCTGGCACACGGAAACCGCCGCCAATTTCCACAAGCTGGGAGCGCGAGATGACGACTCGTTTTTTATTTGCCAATGCAGACAAGATGAGCAAAACCGCAGACGCGCAATTATTGACCACCAGCGCCGCCTCGGCGCCTGTCAATTTTCCCAAAAGAGACTCAGTATGAATGAGACGCGAACCGCGCTTGCCCGATTCGATATCGAATTCGAGAGTGGAATAGCCGCGCGAGAGGATATCCATGGCGCGGAGGGTGGCATCACTTAATGGAGCGCGTCCCAGATTTGTGTGCAGGATGACTCCCGAGGCGTTGATGACTGGGAGAAGAGTTGACTTCGTCCATGCGGTTAATTGAGATTCTGTTTGGGCGAGGATCAATTCCGTTGAAGGCGGGTCAGGCATCAGCCCGGAGCGGAAGCGGGCTCTTGTATCATCCAAAACAAAACGGATGGCATCCAGGGTCAGCGGCCTGCCGAAACGCGCAATGAGATACGCGGCGGCTTCGGTTTGGAGCATTTGCTCGACGGAGGGCAGGCTACGAAGATTCGTCATCGGCCAAGGGAATGCGGCGGTTTGCTTTTTCACGAATGCGGATGAAATACTCAGCGGCAACCAACCCGCCCGCCAAACCGAGGATGACATACAGCGTGACAAGACGCCCGAGTTGGAGCCATGCAAGGGTTGCGCCATAAACGCCGACCCAAAGGGATTGGCGAATGATGACGTTGGACTCAGCAGGCGGATTATCAGGAAAGCGTTTGTGCAGGTAAAACACAATGGGCAGTGCCGTGCCAGTCAACCCCATGATGATGAAGACAAAGAATGCCCAACGCGACCAAACAAAAGGCAGTGAAAAATATAAAACGGAGGCTGTCCCACCCCAGCCAAGCAGTATCAATGTGATGGCGGATGGAAGATAGGATTTGAAAGTTATTTGTTTCGAGTCCATTGAATGAATTATACCCGCTGTGAGAAAGGAAGATTCACCGGCTCACCCAAATGGTACGAAGTTATCTTAATTACGAAAGAGGATGCCAGAGCATGGAAAGCAAAATCGCAAGAATGATCAAGGCTGCGCCAACAGCCGCAAAGATGACGCTGATCTCTGTCGTTTCAGTGATGGTCATCAACTGCACGGGGAGATTACGGAATACATCCTGCAACTCGCCCGTGCTGGACGCAGCAAAATATGCACCGCCCGTCATGTTGGCGACTTGCTTCAAGGTCTCTTCGTCTATGCCCCTGCGGAAGCCTCCGCCTCCTCCCCCGCCGCCAAAGAAGAATTGACTAAAATCATTTGGGCCACCCTGAAAACCACCGCAATTCATGGGCGAGTCATTTTGGTCCGTGCCGAAGCCGATGGTGTAAACGCGGACTCCACGAGTCTTGGCAAATTCAGCCGCGAAGAGCGGTTCGGGGCCCACAGTATTGACCCCATCTGTAAGCAGCACAACCATGTAAGGCGCGTACTCGCCTTCGGGCAGAGGTTCAGGCTCCACGCCTGAAAACGGACTTGGGATGCCGTCGTCTATTTCTGACAATGCTTCAAGCGAAGTGAGCAAGCCCGAACCAATGGCTGTCCTACGCGCCGTAGTGAGATTTTGAATGGCGGTTTCCAACAATCGTCTATCTGTAGTGGGTTCCTGAACTACGACAGCATAGCCTGCAAATGCGACCACACCAATTTGCACATTGGGTTCCTGTGATTCAATAAAATCCAGCGCGGCGGATTTGGCTGCTTCGAGACGGTTGGGCTGAATATCCGTAGAACACATACTCCTGGAAACATCTATGGAAAGGATGACGGTGGCATTCGCAGCAGGCAGCGTTACAGTTGTGACAGGGCGTCCCATGGCAAGTACAAGGCTGGACATGGCAAGCAGGAACAACACAAATGGAAGGTGCCGCCGTATTTGTGATTGTTTTCCAACTGCTTCACGCACAAGGGACAGGCTGGAAAAGCGCACAGAAAAAGGCCGCCTGCGGCGCAAAACGAAAATATAAACAAGCACCAGCAAGGGTATCAATGCCAGTCCGTAAAGGAATCCGGGCCAGAGCAATTCCATCTCAACCTCCGATGCCAGTAACAATATTACGGCACATGACTAAACCACAGCAGGGAGATCATCCCTGCGACCAATAAAATGAGAATGCTTGCACCTGCAAAAATGGCGGTGACTTCCGTTTGTTCCTCAACGACCACCAATTGCGGATCAATATTTTCGTAGATGGTTTGCAGGTCTTCTTCCGTTTGGGCGTTGTAATAATTGCCATCCGTGATCTCGGCAATTTGTTGAAGAGTAGCTTCGTCCAATTGAGTGAAGACGGAAAAACCATTGACTTCAAGTTGAACTCCTGCACTGCTGCCAATCCCAATCGTATGGATGCGGACTCCGCGGTCCGCGGCGAATTGGGCGGCTTCCAGCGGGTCGGGATTCATATTATTTTCGCCATCGGTGATGAGGACGATCACAGCGGAGTCATCTGCGTCAGAAAGAGGAACAGGCGTGGGCGCGGATGAAGAGGCGTCTGGCAGAGGAACATCCATGCCGAGGATGGGCGGTTGTCCCGTTGCGTTGGCAATCGTATTCAAAGAGATGATGATCCCATTTGCAAGCGATGTGCCGCGTTCGGGACGCAACCGGTCAATGGAGGAAAGAATGGCTTCCTGGTCGTTCGTGGGAAGCTGCATCGAAAAGCCGTTGTCGCTGAATGAAACAATGCCGACCTTGACCGTGCTTGGCTGACGCTTCACGAACTCACGCCCAACTTCTTTTGCGGCTTCCATGCGTGTGGGTTCAAAATCAGTTGCCGACATACTGCCAGAAACATCGAAGGCAAGGATGACAATGCCTTCCACTTTTGGCAGGCTCACCGACATTTGCGGGCGGGCAAGCGCGAAAAATAAAATCGTCAGCCCAAGCAAAAAAAGTATGGCAGGCAGGTGACGGCGCACACCGAGCGCGCGTCCGTCCGCGGCTTGCTGCACCAACCCCAAACTTCCATAGCGAACGGCAAATTGTTTGCGGTGATTTTGCATGCGGAGATATAACAAAACCAACAGCGGGATCGCAAGCAAAGAAAAAAACGATATCGGCCAGATAAAAGACATGGTTACCTTTTGCGTTGACGCCGCATCATCACAAAACGCACGATGGCATGGATCATATCTTCTTCAGTGGAAAGCGGAAGAACATCGACTCCTGCGCGTTTGAAAGAATCATTCAACGCGATTTCACGCTGCTGTGCGGCTTCACGGAATCGCTTGCGGAATTTTTTATCGTGTGTGTCCACGTACAACTGCTCGCCCGTCTCGGCATCTTCCATCACGATCGGTCCGATGTCGGGCAAATCCATCTCGCGCGGGTCCCATAAACGGATGGCAATGACTTCGTGATGCTGGCTCAACAGATTCAACGCGCGTTCCCAGCCAGGCGTGCTGATGAAATCAGAGACCACAAAAACAAGCGAACGTCTCTTGATGGCGTGCAAGCCGCCTTTGAGCATTGCGTCGAGATCGGTCATGGAGGAGGCAGATAAACGCGGCTGATTTAACAAGTCGTTGATGATGCGCAGCACTTGCAATCGTCCGCTTCTTGCAGGGACCGTACGCTGGATTGCGCTCCCAAACATCATCGCCCCGACGCGATTCCCGTGACGGGTTAATAGCCTTGCAAGAGTAGCGACAAAATCAATGAGCACATTGCGCTTCTGGTTCTGGAGCGCGCCAAAATCCACCGAGGGACTCAGGTCCAGCAGGAACCATGCGATCACTTCGCGGTCTTCCATGTACTCACGGACATAGGGCGTGTTCATGCGCGCACTGACGTTCCAGTCAATGTAACGGATGTCATCTTCAGGCTGATATTCGCGCAGATCGGCAAAATCCACACCGAAGCCGCGGAAGAGACTGCGGTAATCGCCCTGCAGAAGTCCATCCAACCTGCGGATGACCTGCCAATCCAGCCGATGCAGAATCCGCTCAGGCGTTGGCTTGGACGTTGAAATGTTCATGCAATGGCACCACAGGGAGAGGAATACGGTCGAAGATCTTCTTCAAAATGTCATCACTGCTGATGTTATCGGAAAGCGCTTCGTACGAAAGCACAAGCCTGTGACGGATGACATCCAGCGCCATGTCGAGCACATCCTGCGGAAGGACGTAAGCGCGTCCGCGCACGAAGGCGAGCGCCTTGGCAGTGAGGATCAAATTGATGGATGCACGTGGACTGGCACCAAACATGATGTAGCGTTGAAGGTCACCCAGTCCAACATCCTTTGGATTGCGCGTGGCACCGACCATTTTGACCGCATATTCAATGAGCGCCGGGTCAACATATACCTGGTCGGTCTTCTTTTGCAATTCCACCAATTGATCGGTGGTCAAGACTTTTTGCACTTCTGTCCACGCGCCTGTCATTCTTTCGACAATGACAAATTCTTCGGTGGGGCTGGGATAGCCCACCAACACTTTGAGCATGAAACGGTCTACTTGCGCTTCGGGGAGCGCGTATGTGCCTTCCGTTTCAATGGGATTTTGGGTTGCCAAGACTAAAAACGGATTTGGAACTTTGTGCGTTTCGCGGCCAATGGTGACCTGCTTTTCCTGCATCACTTCGAGCAGGGCACTTTGCACCTTGGCGGGCGCGCGGTTGATCTCATCGGCTAACAATAAATTCGTGAAAACAGGTCCAAGGGAGGTGTTGAACTCGCCGCTCTTTTGGTTGTAAATGCGCGTGCCGATCAAATCTGCTGGGACAAGGTCTGGTGTGAATTGGATGCGTTTGAATTCGCCGCCGATTGAATCAGCAAGGGTCTTGATCGCCATCGTCTTCGCCAGGCCCGGCACGCCTTCCACGAGGATATGCCCGCGCGCAAGCAAAGCTACGATCATGCTCTCGAGCAAGTGGTCCTGCCCGACGATGACCTTTTTTACTTCATACAACACACGTTCCATTGGGAGTTTGTTTTCACGGTTTGAGGTTTGTTCCATGCTTGTTCTCCTTTTGTCTCTCAATAAATATGCAGGGGCGACCCTTCAATAGGATTGAAGTCAACTATTTTCTAAAGGCGGGTCGCCCCTACAGGTCAGAAAATGATCAATACGGCGGCGAGCCCATGCCGCCAACTGCAACGGTGATAGGTACAGCAAAGCCGATACCGACAAAAAACGTATCGTCTGTAGGATTGATCAGTCCCGTCACAATACCGATGACATGTCCGCTGCGGTTAAGCAAGGGACCGCCAGAATTGCCGGGGTTGGCTGCTGCGTCAAATTGGATCATGCCTGGGATTTCCAAGTCACTGTTCGATACGCGAAAGACGCGGTCAAAGCCTGAGATGACTCCGGAGCTCATCGAGCCGTATAATCCAAATGGGTTACCCACCACGTATGCTTCATCCCCCACCCGCATGGAATTAGGATTGCCCAACACAGCAGGCACCACAAAGAGCGGCGTATCATACGCTTGCAGCACGGCGATATCACGCTCAGGCATGGAATTCACGATCTCCGCTTCGGATACGGTTCCATCCGCAAATGTGACTTTGATCGTCGTCGCGCCATTCACAACATGCAAACTGGTAAGGATGTTGCCGAAGCTGTCAACGACAACGCCGCTTCCCAAGCCGAAATCTGATTCAGCGTCCTGATGCTTTTCCTCCACTTGAATCAAAACCAGCGAAGGCTCGATGATCCGATACACCAGCGCGGAATTCGCAGGCGCGGGCGTGGCAGATGCCATCGCGATCGCAACAGACATGTTGACATCTTCCACGGTCAGTTGATTTGGTTTAACGATGAGGAGGTTGTAGAAAAAAAGGACAAGCAGCGCGCCAAAGACCCCCGAGGCGAAAGGCAATCCGCGCCGCAGACGGGTGAGCAGTCCTTTTATGCGCCCCCTGAATACTTCCATTTTTGACCCAGACGATTCGTTCATGCACCGTTCCTTTTTGAAAGAGAGCGTACACGACAGCTTCGAGCACGGGAGGCTTGAATATTTTGCCGCCAAATAGTCTTAACAATATAAGGCTGTTATTTAAGATGAAGATGAGAATGCTTATCCAGTTCTTACAAATTAACAAAAAACACACATTTCCTTGCAATGACATAAAAAGACAGGCAGGTCAGCGACCTGCCTGTTCCATCTTCTGCTGAGTGAATTAAATCTTCTTCTTCGCCTGCTCCACGACGGCAAGCACCTCAGGCAGGTCAATGCCCAGTTCGTGCAGCTTTTCAGGAGTGGGAATGCTGTTCGCATCCCAGCCGCGGCGTTGATAGACCGCGTCCATCAACTGCTCGTATTGATCCTCGCGATACTTGCGCAGGTGCTTCATCTTTTTTTCGGTGGATAACCCCGCGGGTTCAATTTCCACGAGACGTTTGAGCTGCTCATCGTAGCGATCCTGACGCGATTCATATTCCGCCACAGTGACAGGTCCCATTGCGCGATACGGCGGATAATCATGCTTGCGTCCGACACGTCCCATGCGCAGGGCGAACACTTTTTGGAAGTTGTACACGCGTTCCGATTGATGCAGTAATGTATCCGTGGTGGTGGGAATGCCCGTCACGCCTTCATGGATCCATGTGTAGTTCTCAACATGCTCGGCAACCTTGGCAGGTTCCTTGGTCTCCTTGTTGTTCGCAGGAGAAATATCATTCCACGGGAGTTTGCACAGTCCATGCAGGCTGAACCATGTGCGCCACATCGGGAAGTAATGCAGAGCCTCCGCCTTGTCTTTGAAGGTCGGCAATAAGTTCTGAACCTGATCCATGAAGATCAACCAGGCTTCATCATGCTGCGGACCTTTGGTCGCCATGCCGTACCCGCCCTGCTGGGCAATGGATTCTTTGGTCAGGTATTCTGAAATTTCCATGCCTTTGATCTCCATGCCGATATCGTGCATGAAGACGGGGTCGCCGCCGAATTCACGGGCAAAGTATTCTTTCATGTAGCGCACGCCCTGCCCGACGATCACGCCGAAGCCTTCGCCGCGCGCCATCTGGTGCAGCAATTCCAAAGCCGCCGCGCCGTTGCCAAATTTCAATTCCAAGCCGCCCGTGTGTTCTTTGGTGAGGATACCCTCTTCATAACACTCCATTGCAAACGCAACGCAGTTCGCAAATGAGATGCTGTCCACTCCGTAGGTATCCACGTAGAAGTTGAGTTCCAGCACTTTCTGCGGGTCAAAGTTACCGATGTTCGAGCCCAAGCCCGCGGCATTCTCATATTCGGGTCCATCCACCAGAACGCATTGACCAGCATATGGTCCCGTTTGAATCGGGAAATGATCCACGCCGTGCGAACAGCTCATGGTACAGCCCAGCCAACAGCCGTCAGGCAAACCCTGAGTGAAGGCTTCCTTCCAGACTTTCGAATCGATCAAATGCGTATCGGGATGCGAACCGTAGCGGAAGTTATGCGTGGGCAGCAGGTCAAAATGATCCATCACTTCAACGATGTTGGCCGTACCCACCTTGCGCATCTGGTTCTGCTTGTCATCGAGGTCAGCAATTTCCTTGTTGATGCGCTGCCCAGCCTTGCGGATGAGCGGCATATCGGCCACGCCGTTTTTATCGCCGCCCATGTCGGTGTAACGCACCACAATGGCTTTGATCTTCTTGTCGCGGAACACACGCCCCGGACCGCCGCGCCCCGCCTGTTTGAGGCGAATTTCTTTGCGGCGAACGTCATACCAAGTGGAGTTGATCATCGCAATGCGGACATGCTCCGCCGCCTGACCAGCAGACAAGACCGAGATGCCGCGCCTGCCTTTTTCATCGCCTCCGTACCGCGCTGTAAGTTGGTTCGCAATCTCATGCGCATCCACGGCATCCAGCGGATTCGTCTCGATCGTCACCCTGCCCGTATCGCCATCAATAAAGATGATCACATCCTCGGCAGCCTTGCCCTGAATTTCAAGCGCATCGAAGCCAGAGAATTTCAGGAAGGGCGCAAAGTAACCGCCGACATTGCTGTCAATGACATTCTCGGTCAGCGGACTCAACGTCACCACAGTGGACTTGCCGCTGCCAGGATAAGCCGTGATGCCGCAAATGGGACCATTGGCAATGACCAGTTCATTCTGCGGGTCATTCCATTTGGTTTCAGGAGTGACCGCATCCCAGAGCAGTTTGAGCGCAAATCCGCGCCCGCCTGTGAACAAGTCCTTCATTTGCTGCGTGACAGGTTTTTCGAGGAAGGTATTATTTTCCAAATTGATATAGAGCGTTCGCCCCGCATACCCGCGCTCCACGGGACGTTTTTCGTAGGTGTATTGCCCCAGTAAAGTCGATTCTGCAAGTTCGGCAGAGATGGTCATTGATTCAGTCTCCTATGAATAATCAAATGGTATTTTAAGACGCCAGTTTCATTATCATGGAAAGGCTCTGGACTGCCTATTGACTATCTTCCCCTTTTGGGAGTGCCAAGAGACAGGGTAAACTATAGTGAAAAAATCGTAAAAAATGTCATCATTGAAAGCGAGGTCACAATGAACGTATCCGATGCTATTCGTTTAAAACGCGCGGTGAGAAAATTCAAAGACACTCCCCTGCCCGATGAGGTGGTGCACGCCATCCTTAACGCGGGACGCAGGTCACAGTCTTCCAAGAATACACAGGCGTGGCAATTCATTGCCATTCGGGACAAGACGATATTGAAGGAGCTTTCCACTTGCGGTCAGTGGGCGGGACATCTGGAAGGCGCGGCGCTTGCCGTTGCCATCCTCACGCCCGACCCCGACGGCAAATTCCAGATCATGTTCGATGCAGGGCAGGCGGCGGCATTTATGCAATTGGCTGCGTGGGAACTGGGAGTCGGCTCGGTGCCTGCTTCGTTGTATGAGTTTGAAAAAACGCGGGGGATCCTCGGCTTCCCCGCTGAATGGCACTTGCGCATCGCGCTATCCTTTGGCTACCCGCAAGAAGAAGAGAAGTTATCCGCACCTCCAAAGAAGGGCGGACGGGCGGCTTTTGAGGATGTTGTCCATTGGGAGAAGTGGTAGAGCCAGTGCGGAGCTACTGTGGAGACACTGTGGAGCTACGTTGGTAGACGGCGGATGGTCTTTGAGGGTAGTTTGAAGATTGTTCTTACTTCATGGGTATAATCAGGAAAAATTACACCATGTAGTACCCAACCCCAAGCGAGGGAAAATATGGCAGACGGACATTGTTTCATCAGTTATTCCAATGCAGATGCGCGGGAATTCGCGCGTAAACTTGCCGACGAACTGGAAGGCGGCGAGGATAAGTTCACAGATGTTTGGTTCGATAAGCGTAACATTGACCCTGCCCGCGATTGGGATGAGCAAATTGTAGAGGGAATCAAATCCTGCAAGTGCATGGCGTTCGTGATGACCAAGGACAGCACAGCGTCCACATCAATGTGCAAGAATGAGTGGACCTGGGCGCTGAAATATAAAAAAGTCATCATCCCGATCCGATTGCATAAGGATGCCGAACAACCTTTTGGACTTGGCAATCGCCAATGGATTGACTTCTCCGATAACTTTGAACACGGGCTGGCGAAACTCCGCAAGTTCTTGCGTGAGATGGATTCTCCGAAGGGTGTTTTGGAAGCAATGAAAGATCGTCTCGCAGACGCAGAGCGTGCCTTGCGCCGCGCCAAAGGCGATGAAGAGAATCGTATCAAGGTAGAAATTGAAGAACTGAAAGCGGAAATTAGCCGCCAAGAAGAAATTGTCAAAAATCCCAAAGCGGCGGAAAAACGAACCGAAGACAATATCAAGAGCGGACTGGAGCGCGAGCGTCAGCCAGAAAGACCAGTGATCAGTAATCAGTCTACGAAGTTTATTAATCCGCCACCAGGCGTTTCACCAAATTATTTTCAAGATCGTTTTTTCGAAACTGAACAAATTGCCAAGTTCCTCAACAACGACTCGCAGCGTTTGATGACCATCGTGGGACGCGCGGGGGTGGGAAAAACTGCAATGGTCTGCCGCCTGCTCAAGGCGTTGGAAAGAGGCGAGCTTCCCGATGACCTCGGCGAGATGAAAGTTGACGGGATCGTCTATTTGAGCGAGACGGGCAGTCACAGGGTCAACTTTGCGAACGTCTTCGCGGATCTGAGCAAACTCCTTCCCAAAGATGACGCCGAGCGGCTGGAGGGAATCTATAAAAACCCGCAGACATCCACAGGCGATAAAATGCGCGCGCTGTTGGATACCTTCCCCAGCGGGCGTGTGATCCTGCTGTTGGATAACTTTGAAACCCTGATCGACCCCGAAAGCCTGAGCCTGCGTGACGGCGAATTGAGCGACGCGCTGAACGCCCTGCTCGGCGGACAGCACCATGCCGTGAAAGCGGTCATCACCACACGCATCGCGCCGCGTGACCTGGCGATCAGCGAGCCAGGCAGGCAACATCACCTGAG
>JACZJB010000131.1 GCA_014860805.1 Anaerolineales bacterium | reverse complement strand
ATTCAAGACATTTTATTAAAGATGTATTTGATTTCGCCGATTCAATACCATACAGTGTGGGTAAGATAACACCAAATGGTGTTGATATTTATGAAAAATGGCATCCGGAACTGGAAAAATATTTTGAAGGAAATTATGTTCTTATTCATAGCAGCGCGCTTCGATTATTTTCAGTACGAACAGGGGATTTTGACAAACACAATACTTATAGTCCCCGAAGGGCGAATATAACTAATATTCCTGCCACGCCGATTCGTGTAAGAAGATGACTTCTATGACCAATGGCATTAAGGATTTTTCGTGCCTTTGATTACGATGAATTCATGAAAGTATTTATACCAGCTCATCTCTATGGTGATTCTTTTGCGGAAAATGTCAGTGTAACCTTGGCATTGATGGGGCATGAAGTTAAGACACTTGGGTATGTGAATCATAACATATATGGATCTAGATACCGTTTTGCAACAAGAATTCTATTTGAACACATTCGACGAGGCGCACCATCTAGAGAAGAATGCAAGATGTTGAAAACATGCAGGGAGTTTAAACCGGATCTATTTCTTTCGACTACTACCAGCATTCATCCAGAGATATTGGAAGGATTAAGAAAAGTATGTAGAGGGGGGCGCGTTATCTGGTGGGGGGACTCTCCAGCTAATAATGAAAGATGGGGATTCCTTGACCCAGAATGGGACTATATTTTTTTAAAAGATCACTTCGCCGTAAATAAGTTGCGTTTGATCGGCAGGAACGCATTTTTATTGCATGAAGCGATGAATCCCTGTTGGCACAAACCGCTTGCTTCGCAGCGTAACGATGAAGTGATAATTGCAGGTAATTATTACTCCTTTCGGCAATTTATCGTGTTGAAACTTATGGACGATGGGATAAGCACTAAATTATTTGGTCCTCCCCCCCCTCGTTGGGCGCACAAAAAGATCAAAGAAAAACACACAGGACGATATATTATTCGCGAGGAAAAAAGCAGAATATTTGGAGAAGGGATGGCTTGTTTGAATACGTTTTCGATGGCAGAAGGAGATTCCTTGAATTGTAGGGCATTCGAAATTGCTGGATCTGGAGGCTTACAGATCATAGAGCACAGAAATATTATTGAGAAATGTTTTGAACCAAATAAAGAAATCCTTGTATTTAATAGTTATGATGAACTTAATGATCATATTTTCCGCGCAAGGAAATATCCTAAAGAAATGGCGACAATACGTCGTTCAGGAACGATACGCGCACTGGCGGAGCATACATACAAACACAGATTGACAGTCATCTTGAATACATTAAACGGATAAAATCTTCTACTGCAATGAAATAAATCTATAAAAATAATCTGACATCCAGAATACGCTGCGGTTTGTTGGCAAGGACGTGAATCAGTTCTTGCTGGAGACCGCTGTGGTTTTAAAAAAACAAAGTACTGAAGGTCTGATGAAAGTTGTGACTTGTTGCCATGGAACGAAACATTTATGAAAATTGTTTTTTTCCATAGGAAACAAAGCGAAGGAACTTTCAGTTTGGAAGGATATTTTCAAACTGTTCGTGATTTCATGCCAACGGAGATAAAATGTATAGTTGCTGAATCCACCTTTGAAAGCAGGGGCGTTATAAAGAGGATATACAATACGATAGAGGCTATGTTTCGGCAAGGAGATGTAAATCACATAACTGGAGATATTCATTATGTAAGCTACTTTTTAAGGAAAAGTAAAACATTACTTACAATTCACGATTGCGTATTTACACAAAACACTGCTGGAATAAAGAAATATATTTTAAAAATATTATGGTATGTGATTCCAGAACAAAGAGTATCTATAATTACTGTCGTATCTCAATCGACGAAAAAAGAGTTATTGGAAGTTGTACCCTGCAATAAAGATAAAATTATCGTAATTCCAGATTGCATATCCCCGAATTATATTTATAAAGAAAAGTTATTTAATATTAATAAGCCTGTTATACTTCAAGTGGGTACTGGGGCAAATAAAAACTTGCTTCGATTATTTGAAGCTATACGGGGAATACCTTGCAGATTACATCTGATAGGCAGACTTTCTTACGTACATAAGGAAACATTAGAAAAATATAAAGTAGAATACAGCAATGATTGGAATCTCTCAATGCAAGAAATGATATCTAGGTATCAGGATTGCGATTTGGTAACATTCGTTTCCACATATGAAGGATTTGGTATGCCGATATTAGAGGCCAATGCCACTGGTCGTGCCGTAGTTACAAGCAATGTCATGTCGATGCCAGAAGTCGCGGGAGATGCCGCTTGTCTCGTGAACCCATATGAAATTGATAGTATTAGAGACGGAATATTGCGCGTGATATACGATCATAATTATAGAAATATGCTCGTGGAAAATGGGCGGAAAAACATTGAACGTTTCAAGCCCTCGATGATCGCCATGCAATATGTAGATCTGTATAATCACCTGGCATATAAATCGTGAAAGTTCTTATAGTTACCCCGTATTTTCCGCCTGCGGAGGGATTCGGTGGACCAGTTTCTTCGATTTATGAACAGGCATCCATGTTACAAAGTGTCGGTTTTGATGTTCGCGTACTGACTACGGATGCCGATGGCATTAAAGACAAGTGCATTCCCAAACCCGGGTGGTCATCTTTTGGAAAAACCGAAGTGTATTATTCACGGTGTTGGGGTTTCTCAAAACCATCTTTCCTGGGACGGTTTTTTTTTGCTCCAAGAATGATCCTGCAGTTAGTGAGATTATTACCTGAAATCGACCTCCTCCAAGTAAACGGCATTTGGATTTTCACGACTCTTATCAGTTCCCGTGCCGCCCTGTTTTTCGGAAAGCCATACGTTTTAAATACCCATGGCAGTATTTACCCTTGGGCCCTCAAACACAAGGCATTGAAAAAGCGAGTATGGCTGGCCCTTTTCGAGAGATATACGTTACGGCGGGCATCGGGGATTCAATGCTCCTCGGAAGTGGAGCGACGTCTTGTGGAGGATTCATTCCCTGGCCTTCCCGCGTTTGTTATTCCGAACGCGATCTCAAGTGTACCTTTACGAGCCGACGGGAAAAAATTCAGGTCGAGCGTTGGATTACAGGAAACAATCCCTCTTGTGCTCTTTCTGGGTCGAATACATGTTGTGAAGGGACTGGACCTGCTCCTAGATGCGGCAGCAGAGGTCATCCGAGAAGTACCTGAAGCGGTCTTTGCGATTGTCGGCAACGCCGACGGGAATTACGACGTGCAAATACGTGAAAAGATCACTCAGGCCGGACTGGAGAGACAAATTCTATTGCCGGGACCAGTTCGAGGAAACGAGAAGTGGGATGCGCTCATGGCGGCAGATGTGTTTGCGCTTCCGTCTCAGCAGGAAAATTTCGGCATTTCGGCAGCCGAAGCCATGGCCTGTGGAATACCGATAGTTACGTCGAGTGCGGTAGGGATCGCCGAGGATATCGCGGAAGCCGCTGCCGGCCTTGTCGTTGAACGAACCGCCATGGATTTTTCTCGGGGCATCATTGAGCTGCTTAGGAATGCCGACCTTCGTAAGCGGATGGGTGACGCGGGGAAGAAGCTGGCGGCGGAGAAGTACAACCCCGATATTGTCGCCCGATTGTTGACCCGAAAGTACTGCGAAATCGTCGACGAACACCTCGGCAGCCCTCCTTCATGGATATCAGGGAGTACCTGTTCTGCCGTTGGGAGATTTCGGCGGCCGTCGTAACGCTCGATGGTCCGGGAGATTATCGTACCCTCCGTGAGGTTGTTACCACCGGTCGAATCAACGTGCAAGCATCAACGGATGTCGCCTTTTCGATACAGGATCCGAAGATGGTATGTTTGAAAGGCGCAGCATGATACCGGCGTGGTAGGCATCCTTGCTGACCATCCGGCGACCAAAGATGTCCCATACATTTGGTACGGTCGGCTCCTGTATTGTTTAGAGCTAAAGAGAAGGACTCCTGGTCTTCTCAATCTCTCCGTTGAGCGCCACCGTGCCATCGGGGCGGTGTTGGTTTGTCACGTATCAAACAGGAATCCGCGGTTCAACTCTCAGTGCTGCCTCTTCCTTCCATCATGAGAGGGCCATATTGGTCTTGTTTTCCCCTTGAAGTATTTTATTTTTCCGAAAAACAGTGCACAGAAAGAGATTTGACCGTTCGCGATATGGATTAGAAGTGATGAATCGCTGATATCCCACGACGATGAAGGGATACGGAATAAGATATATCCCGATACTAAGCGAAGTAGCGCTTAGTTGTTTCGCTCCATAGTTGGATCTCTCTTCGATCTCCCAAATCTGAACCAATCACACCAGTCAGCATAGAGGAGTAAGGCGGTGATAATTCTCGGTTTAAACGCTTATCATGGAGATGCGTCTGCTTGTCTTCTAAAGGATGGAAAAATTGTCGCCGCTGCTGAGGAAGAACGTTTTCTTAGGGTCAAGCACTGGGCCGGCTTTCCCGCGCTTGCGATCCGCTATTGTCTCGAAGAAGGAAAGATACCCCTCTCCGACGTACACGTGATCGCGCTCAACCGCGATCCTTCGGCCAATGTGTTTCGGAAAGTCCTATTTTCTGTCGCAAGACGTCCTGGGTTTTCCTTCATCCGGGACCGTTTGAAAAACGCCGCTCGCACAGGGAAGATTGATGCTGATTTCCGTTCCACTTTCCCGGATGAAATGAAGCGGTTTCATGGTGAATTCCGGAATGTCCAGCATCATATTGCGCACCTCTCCAGTGCGTTCCACCTATCCGGGTATCCGGAGGCGGCAGTGTGCTCGGTCGATGGCTTCGGAGACTTCGTGAGCCTGATGACTGCGGTAGGAATGGGCGCGGAACTTCAGGTATTGGACCAGGTTTATTTTCCGCATTCCCTCGGGCTCTTCTACCTTGCGTTCAGCCAATACCTCGGTTTCCCGAATTACGGTGATGAGTACAAAGTGATGGGGCTTTCCGGATACGGGAAGCCGACTTATCTGGAAAAGATGCGGGAGGTGATCCTGACCGATGGGGGCGGCGCTTTTCGACTGGACCTGAACTACTTTATTCATCACTCGGAGGGCGTTGCAATGACGTGGGAAGGCGGCGAACCGAAGATGGGCAATGTATTCTCGGACGAAATTGAGAATGTTTTCGGCCCCGCGCGCCTGGCGGACGAACCTATCTCGCAGCGACACAAGGATATCGCCTCGTCGTTGCAGGCCCGATACGAAGAGTGTTTCTTTGAGATCTTAAAGGTTCTCTACGCTCGTACCGGCCAGACTTGTCTGGCGCTGGCCGGGGGGTGCGCGATGAACAGTCTGGCCAACGGGATGATCTTCGATCGGTCCCCATTTCGGGAGGTGTTCATCCAACCGGCGGCAGGGGACGCCGGTGGCGCTCTGGGGGCCGCCTTGGCGATATATCATGAGGATGCGGACCACGTTCGATTGCCCCGACTGGAGCGCGCGGACCTCGGTCCGGGATACACAGACTCGTACATCGCCGATCTACTGGCACGCACACCGGCGCTGGCTGTGGCCTCCTCGCGTTTTCGCGTACGAGTGCTTCCGGAGCATGATTTGATCCGGGAATTGGCATCGCGGATCGAGGACGGCCTCGTCGCAGGTTTTTTCCAAGGCAGGATGGAGTGGGGGCCACGGGCATTGGGTAACAGATCCATCGTGGTGGACCCTCGTCGCAATGATATGAAGGAGATACTTAACGAAAAAATCAAACGAAGGGAGTCGTTCCGCCCCTTCGCCCCTTCTATCCTTAGGGAGGCGGTTGCAGACTATTTCGAAACGGACGCTGAAGTGCCGTTCATGCAACAGGTCTTTCGAATTCGGCCCGAGAAGCGTGAAGTCATCCCCGCGGTTACACACGTGGACGGCACCGGCCGGCTTCAAACCGTCACCGAAGCACAGAATCCTCTCTACTATCGGTTGATAAAAGAATTCGGTCAAAAGACCGGTGTGCCGATCATCCTGAACACTTCGTTCAACGAGAACGAGCCAATCGTCAATAGGCCGGAGGAGGCGCTGGATTGTTTCCTGCGAACACGGATGGATGTTCTTGCCCTCGGTACGACGCTGATCGAGCGAACATAGTCTAATATTGTGAAAATTCGTTTCTTCCACCAGTATTTTCATCCTGACGTTTCCTCTGTTTCCCAAATCATCAGCCAAGTTGCTTTTTATCTGTCCCGACATGGAGACGATGTATCGGTTGTCTGCAGCAGGAATCTATACGATGGTGGCCCCGGTAATTATCTACCGGTTCGGGAAAATATTGATGGTGTGGAAGTGGAACGCGTCTGGGGACCATCGTTCGGTCGGCATTCCCTGCTATCCCGCCTCATGGACATGGCTTCCTTCAGTTTGCTGGCGGTGTTTCAAGGATTGTTCTCCAAAGGGGAAGATGTGGCTATTTTCCTGACGAACCCGCCTTTATTCGCTGCCTTTGGTGCCGTTCTAAGGAGAGTGAAGAGAGATCGGTTTGTATATATTGTGATGGATGTGTATCCGGATATCGCCGTAAAAG
>JACZJB010000130.1 GCA_014860805.1 Anaerolineales bacterium | reverse complement strand
CGATACGCTTCACAAGAACAATCAGGAGCAGATCATGGGCGTTGCAAGCTACGTCTCGCCTGTTTCGCCTCCACCATTCGCTGCTCAATTTGCAGAAGTGACCGTGGATACCGAGACTGGCCAAGTCACCGTGGACAGGCTCGTCATGGCGGTTGATTCGGGTGTGATCGTGAATCCGCTTACCGCTTCGGGACAAATCGAAGGCGGAATGACTCAAGCCCTCGGCTATGCCGTCACTGAAGAAATGCGCTACGATGACAAAGGCAATGCCATCGAACGGGACTTTGACCGTTATCATCTCTTCCGCGCAGACGAGATGCCCGAGTTGGAAACCATCTTCGTCGAAACGTTTGAACCGAGTCACCCGTTTGGAGTCAAGGCCGTAGCGGAAATTCCCATGGATGGAGTCGCTCCCGCTGTTGGCAATGCCATTTTGGATGCCGTCGGCGTCAACGTGGATGAGAACCCGACCACGCCAGAACGGGTCTGGAAGGCGATCAAACGTCAGTAAACTAGAGCAAGCAAACGTACAAAAAGACGCGGACGATTCATTCTCCGCGTCTTTTTCGTTCCAGCAATCATCTAAACATGTGAGCCTCTTCAAATTTATCAACAATGCAAGCCGCATTTTATAAGCGTCGGGAGGTAAAATAGTGTTAACAACATGACGCGTGACGAAGCCCTATATCTGATCCCATATTTTGTATCGCTTGCGATCACCACCGGCGTTCTTGTTTTTGCATGGCAGCGAAGGCGATCACCCGGTGCACTTGCATTTAGTTGGTACGCCTTCGGCCAGTCATTGTGGATCGTTGGATTCATATTTGAACTGCTCAGCAAAGGTCTTGCGAACAAGATCTTTTGGGACGGTCTTCAATGGTTCGCGACACTGTTCCTCATAATATCTTTGCCGGTTTTTGTTGTTCAATTTACAGACCAAAAAATTCCCCGCCGAAAAGAGTTTTTTCTGGCGTCACTTGTTATACCTTTACTATTCACGATTCTGCTTGCCACAGATTTTCTTCACCACTGGATATATAAAAATGCGCACTTGATACCGGGCAGTCCCTTTACTGAATTGTTTTACGACTTCACGCCGGTCATCTATGTATTTGCGCTCTACGGCTACGCTCTCACATTTTGGGGATTTTACATCCTGCTCCGCCGCATCATTCGACCTCACAACCTGTACCGTGCTCAAGTGACATTGATTTCACTTGGGTTTTTGATTCCCACTGTCGGTACAATATTCTCGCTGTTCAACATCCACATTGCGCCCCAGCGGGATGCGACGCCATTCACCGCCGCCATAGGGAATTTGATCATTGCATGGGGCTTGTTCCGTTTTCGGATCTTCGAAGTTGCTCCCATTGGGCGGGACCAGGTATTCGAAGCCATGGTGGAACCCGTAGTCATTCTTGACAACCAGCATATCGTCGTGGATATCAATTCCTCCATGCTGGCACTGCTCGGAAAAAACGCCAATGATGTCATTGGGCAGCCCGCCAAAATCATTTTCGATGATTTCCCCATTCCAATCAAAATGTACACGCACGTATCATATGCGCGTGCAGAGGCAAGCTTTAACATCGGGAGCAAGAAAATCCATTACGAATTAACGGTCTGGCCGGTCTACAATTCAAACAAACGAATGATGGGGCGAATCTATATTTCCCATGACATCACCGCAATGAAGGAATTGGAATACGAACTGCGCAACCTCAACGCCAAACTGGAAGACCGCGTCCATGCGCGCACCCGTGAGCTTGCAGATGCGTATGACACCATGCTGGAGGGCTTCGCACGCGCGCTGGAATTGCGAGACAAGGAAACGGAAGGTCATTCCCGCCGCGTAACAGAAAACACCATAAAAATCGCGCAAAAAATGGGCATTGACGGCGACGAATTGGAAGAGATTCGCAGCGGCTCGATCCTGCACGACATTGGCAAGATCAGCATCCCAGATGAAATCCTGCACAAACCCGGCAAACTCACCGTGGAAGAGCGCGCCATTGTCCAAAAGCACCCCGAGACGGCATACAAACTTCTCTCGCCAATCACCTTCCTCAACAAGGCGATTGAAATTCCCTATTCCCACCATGAAAAATGGGACGGCACAGGATATCCGCAAGGACTGAAAGGCAAGCGAATCCCGCTCTCTGCTCGTATCTTTGCCGTGGCAGATGTGTGGGATGCCCTTAGTTACGACCGCCCATATAACAAAGCCTGGCCGCGCGAAAAAATTATCCAATATCTAATAAACGAGAGCGGGAAGCACTTCGATCCAGAGGTCGTTAACATATTTTTGGAGTTGGTGGAGAAAGGCGAGATATAATCAAGTGACTACGAGCAACCTTGAATTTCGCTGGAGAAAACAGAATCAATGTCCGACCAAATTTATGTAATTGGCCATATCAACCCAGACACTGACTCCATTGCATCTGCAATGGGCTACGCCTGGCTATTGCGCGAGCGTGATGGAACTGACACCATCGCTGCCCGCGCAGGCGCCCTTAACGTACAAACAAGCTGGGTGCTAAAAACAAACAATCTCGAAGCGCCGACCCTGCTCACGGACGCATCCCCACGTTTCGGTTCGGTCATGAGGCGGTTGGATGTCATCCACCCGGATTCGCAACTTGGCAGCGCATGGACTCTTGCCAGCAAAACTGGAGGCGTCGCCCCCGTGGTCAGCGAAGATGGAATCCCCTACGGCATCATCAACGGCATGAGTCTCTTTAAATATTTCACCGATACCCTTGGCCCGCGCCCCGGTGACACCACTGTACGCGAGATGATGTCAGCAAAATGCCGCGACGCGGCTGATACCACCGTTCCTAAATATCAGGCAAATGCTCATATCCGCGATTCGCTCAATAAATTATTGCGCGACGAGCACAATGACTACTGGGTCGTGGATGAACACGGTGTCTACCTGGGCATCGCAAGTCAACGCGAAGTGCTCAATCCGCCGCGCCTCAAAATCATTTTGGTCGATCACAACGAACCGCGTCAGGCAATTGCCGCGCTGGAAGAAGCTGAGCTGCTTGAAATTCTCGATCATCATCGCCTGGGCAATCCGTACACCCATCAACCGATCCGCTTTACGGTGGATACAGTTGGATCCACCTCCACACTTGTGACGGAGTTAACCGCCGAAGCAGGGCTCTCCATGCCACCTCCGCTGGCAGGCACGCTTCTTGCCGGGCTGGTATCTGATACTCTTATCCTGACATCTCCCACCACCACACAGCGCGACAAAGACGCAGCCGAACGCCTTGCTCGCTGGGCATTTGTTGGCGGAAGTCCGCTCAAAGGCGAGACCATTGAATCCTATGGCAATGCAGTGCTCAGCGCAGGCGCGGGACTCTCGAATCGCAAGCCTGAAGAAATCGTCAGCACAGACATTAAACCCTTTGAAGCTGGTGGATTCAAATTTGCAGTCGCTCAAGCCGAAGTGACCGACATTCTGCAACTGACGGAGCATCTGAATCCTTTGCAAATTGCCCTGAACGATCTGCGCGACAAACGCGGACTTGATTTCGCCATGCTTCTGGTTACCGACGTGGTGCGAGGCACAAGCCGTTTGCTTGTCTCATCCAATGCACCAGGCATTTTGAATGACCTGCCTTATCCTCCACTCTCTGACGGCACACGCGATGCCCAGGGCGTAGTCTCAAGAAAGAAACAATTATTGCCTGCTGTGCTGGGTTTGCTGGAAAGTTAAATCACGCAGGGGTACAGCGGCACTACACCCCCGTATAAACGGCAACTGAATTTTTGGAGCAGGAATGGAATTTCAAACAGTCATTAATAGAGCCATACACATTCGAAAGCATTATGAGAAAAAAGAGAAATCACTTTATGGTTCATCATGGACAAATAAAGAAATTGCCCTTGGCTTTGTAGGCGATGTTGGCGATCTTGCAAAACTAATCATTGCGGAAAACGGTAAACGCGATATCCCTAACAGTAAGAAAAAACTTGAGCACGAACTTTCTGACTGTCTATGGTCAATCATCGTTCTTGCAAATGAACACCAAATAGATTTGGAAAAATCATTTATCAGAACCATGGACGAAATTGAAAAGCAAGTATTGGATAAATAAAGTGACCTCCATATATCAATCCCTTTCCGAACTCGAAAAAAATAACGGCTCTGCCGCTCTATGCACAGTGACGAAGAGCGAAGGCTCCACGCCGCGGCACGTAGGCAGCAAAATGCTCGTTTATCCCGATGGAAAATTCATCGGTACGGTTGGCGGCGGCGATCTTGAACATCGTGTGCTCGACGAAGCATGGATGGCGATCAGCGACGGTCAATCCCGCCTATTACATTACAACATGGCTGACCCTTCACGCGGCGACCCCGGCGTGTGCGGCGGCCAGGTGGAGGTATTTGTGGAACCGATCCTTCCTCCCGCATTGCTCGTCGTGATCGGCGCCGGGCATGTTGGGAAAGCAGTTGTCCATCTCGCAAAGTGGCTGGGATACCGCGTGGCAGTTTGCGATGACCGTGCTGAATTTTGTACCCCCGAAGTTGTCCCCGGCGCGGATGCCTATTACCCAATCACAATGGATAAGCTTACCGAATACATCAAAATCGACAAGCGCACCATTTTGATTTTAACGACTCGCGGCTCAAGTGTGGACGCGGCTGGGATGACTCCGCTTCTTGACTCCGCCGCAAGCTACATCGGCGTCATCGGCTCCCGCCGCCGCTGGGCAACCACCGTCAAAGCCTTGAAGGAAAAAGGGATTTCCGAAGAAAAGATCGCGCGAGTCCATTCGCCGATCGGCCTGGAATTGCAGGCGGAAACGCCAGAGGAGATCGCTGTCAGCATCATGGCTGAAGTGATGATGATAAAAGCCAAAGCGACCGGAATGCCGATGAAAAGCTGACCGGCTTCGGATTAAGAAAGACGCGGTTTTTGAAACGAAACAAGCCGAAATCCGTAAAGGGAATAGGAATAACGGTTCTTGTACCTGAAAGTCAGTTAGACTATAATTCGATTGTTATTCACTAAAAGGAGAAAAACATGGCTAGAATTTTTGACGTCATTGAATACCCCAATGAAATGTCCGACGAGATCGTACACCGCTTCCCCGAAGAAGGGATTGGCGATTACCGCATAGGTTCGCAGGTGATCGTACGCGAGAGCCAGAGCGCAGTGTTCTTCCGCGACGGGCAGGCGTTGGATGTGTTCAAGCCGGGGCGGCACACCATCGCCACCGCAAACATCCCCAAGCTGATTGACTTTATCGGCAAGGCGTTCAATGACCGCACACCGTTCCCTGCGGAAGTGTTCTTCGTTTCTCGCAAGGAATTTGCGAACAAAAAATGGGGCACTGCGGCTTCCATTCTTGTTCGGACTCCCGGCGTTGGCTTTGGATGGCTTTTGCTGCAAGGCTTTGGAACTTTCTCCTTCCAGGTGAAGGATCCGCAGCAGTTCGTAACTCAACTTGTAGGTGCGACAGGTTCCTACCGCTCTTCCGAAATCGAGGAGCGATTAAAGACCGTTCTCGTCTCCAAACTAGGAGATGTGTTGGGCGAGACTGCTGAAAAGACCGATCTGGCGACAAAATTAAGCGGGTTGATCGAAGAACTCGGCGCTGCGGTCCGCGCCAAGGCAAAAGATGATTTTGAAGCCATTGGCTTGACCCTGAAATCTTTCTACATCGGCAACCTGAAACCAAGCGAAAAATCGGCGCAGGAACTACGTGAACGCGGTTTGCTTGACCCCGCCATGTACACCCAATTGCAAGCTGCAGATGCCATGCGCGAAGCGGCGAACAACCAAAGCGGTGGCGCAGGTCTCACGGCTGGAATCGGCGCTGGTATGGGAATTGGCAATTTAATGGGACAGGCTCTTCAAGGCGGGATGCAAAACACCAACTCCGGCGGCTCTGCTGGCGCAAAGATGCCTGATATTATGACCCCTGCTGAAGCTGCCCAATTCATGAAAGTAACTGAAGATGACATCCTCGAAGCGATCAAGGACGGAAGCCTGAAAGCGAAGAAAGTCGGCAAGGCTTTCCGCATTAGCAAGGACAACCTTGACACGTTCATGAACAGCTAGAAAATAGCATTTTACAAAAAAGGACTCTCCGTATGGAGAGTCCTTTTTTGTTGGCTATTCCAGGTCAGCAATGACATCAGCAACTGAATCCAGCACATCACTTGCTAAAACAGAGGCAGTTGTACCAAAAACGTCCGCTGCCAATAACCCAGCCTGGGCATGGATAAACGCGCCCGCAACCGCGGCGTCATAAGCGTTCAATCCCTGAGCAAGAAGCCCCACAATCAAACCAGCCAGCACATCCCCGGTCCCTGCACGGGCAAGGGCAGGCGTAGCAACGGGAATCACAGTGAAATGTCCGTCAGGCGAAGCGATGAGCGTGAATGCGCCTTTCAAAACGACTACGTGCCCCCATTCTTTTGCGTATTTCAAAGCAACCACTTCGCGATTCGATTGAATCTCCTCTGTTGGCAAGCCTGTCAATGCAGACATTTCGCCGGGATGCGGAGTCAGCACGGCGGAAGTAAAAATTTTTTTATGCCAGTCTTTTATTCGAGAAATATGCCGTAGTCCGTCCGCGTCCACAACCATCGGCAATTTTATGGATGAAATTATATTTTCGATAAAACTTCCAGTTGATAGTTTATCGCCAAGCCCAGACCCAACTAAAAACGCAGTGGCACGTTCAAGGTTTTGTAAAACATCCTCAGCGGCAGCCGCGGAAATACATCCATTTTCATGAGGGAGCAGAACCCAGGTGGCCTCAGGCAGATGACCAGCGAGGATGGCATGCAAAGGCGCAGGGACAGCCATTGTCACAAGCCCCGCGCCAATACGATAAGCGGCAGTCCCAGCCAGCAACGCCGCGCCCGTGTAGGAGGTAGAACCAGCTACAACGAAAGCCGTACCAAACGTCCCTTTGTGTGAGGCGGGCGCACGTTCGGGCAGCAGCGCAGAAACCATATTCCAGTCTGCCACCTCAGCTTGAATTGAGTTCCACGAATTCAAATTCCCGGGCAAACCAATCTCAACCGTTTGCAATTCGCCAACGAACTCAAACGCAGGGAGTTTTATCAATCCATGTTTTACAGCAGCCATCGTGATGGTGAGATCGGCAGGAATGGTTTCATCGGCAGTTTCGCCCGTATCGCAATCCACCCCCGATGGACAATCCACCGCCACGACGAAGACTGGCGGATCCATTTGAGAGAGAATGAGATTTGTTTTTTCAAGGACTTGCGCCGCCTCTTTCTTAAGCGGAAGTTTGATGCCCGTTCCAAGCAATCCATCCAGAAGCACATCTGACTGGTTAAGAAAAGCAGCGAGTGATTCATTATTTTCATCGCCAGTAGATTCTGCCAACCCGCCACCCGCAGATAAGTAACGAACGATAAGTTCATCTCCCTTTTGTTTACGATTGACCAGATACGCATGCGTGCGCCAGCCCGCTTCCGCCAGCCAGGTTAATGCAACGAGGGCATCGCCGCCGTTATTGCCTGTCCCCACGATGCCTGTAACTTCATCCCAGCCATTTTCCTGCCCCAACGCATGGACAAGCTCAGCTAGTCCGCGCCCCGCATTCTGCATCATCTCAGCATATGAAACACCTTTTTCATCGGCTTCTTTTTCAATCGCACGCATTTGGGTGACATCGACAAGTTTCATTGATACTCACTTTGACAACCTGAATTTTATCTGGCTCGACAGATCAATTATACAAACGATTTACCCAACAAAAATATTAATAATCGTCATACGTTCCACGCACCCGTGGTGCTATAATTATTACAGATAAGGAGCTGACCAATGAGCGAATACAAGAGAAAGTCCCTAAAAGAAAAACTTCCGCCTGAGGCGTTGGAACACATGAAGGCTGCCCGCGAGGAAATGCGCAAAAGCATGGAAACCATTTTGCCGCCCGGCTTTTTGGAGCATCGCCGCGCAGCCCGCAAAGAAGCGCTCCTTGCCTTCCGCAGCCTAATCGACGCCGCCATCAAAAAGACGGAAGAAAAAAGCAAATCTGCCTAAAAGCAAAAACTCGTCCCAAAAACTGGGACGAGTTTTTTATAACAAGCCGCGGAAGCACGAACTCACCGCAAAAATCTGTGTTCGCGCATCTTCGGGATAATTTTATTGCCATGGCCGTCGACCACGCCTCACAAGGAAGAGCATGTAAAAGAGAGCAAACCCTGAACCGCCAAGCAGAATTTGCCCAAGCATGGGGTGCCCGTCATAAAGAATTGACCCTGCGACCAGCAGTCCGAGAAAGATAATTCCCGCCGTCAACCGATTCAAAGAACGTTCCAGATAACTCATTTGAATGTTGACCATTGGCATTTGTACGTTCAGCTCGCCCCGTTCGATTCTGCCAAGCACTCGTTCTGCTCTGCCGGGAATAGCCAGCAGCGTTTTGAAGAGAGAGCCCGCTTCGTCAAAAATGACATCCCACTGAGAACCACCATCGCCCTCAGCAAGTTTTTTTGCATAGGGAGCAATACCCTCCCATAAATTAAATTCCGCGTGCAGCCCGGTACACATCCCCGACAGAATCCCGATCGTCCTGCCTAGCAGCAAAAGATTTTCCGGTAGTTGAAAAGGCATATTCAGCATCAACTCGCGGAATTGCAGGCCGAACTTCATCATTTCCTTGTGGTCGATATTTCGCAACTCGTTCATGTTCATCCCCCAAAAACGATCAAACAATTGCGCGCCAGCCTCTTCCAGCAGCTTCAAATTGGCATTGGGGAGCAACACACCCAGAGTCTGGTACGCCTTAACCAGCCGCGGCGAATCCTGCAAGCCGATAGAGATCACCGCTTCACGCAATCCTTCCATCAAACGATCTGGCATGCGCCCCACCATGCCAAAATCTATAAAAGTCAGTTTGAATGCTGTTGAACCATCCTTATTTTTTTCAGCAAGCGGCGTGACGAATATATTCCCAGGGTGTGGATCGGCATGAAAAAATCCGTCTTCGAAAATCTGCTTGAGATACACCTTGAATAGAACCTGCGCCACATCCGCGCGGTTGATGCCTGCCGCCGAGATCGCCTCATAATCCGTAATCTTGATGGCAGAGACATCTTCCAATGTGAGCACACGACGGCTGGTATGATTCCACACCACACGCGGGACGTACACGTTCTCGTCGCTTTTGAAGTTGGCAGCAAAAGCTTCGGCATTTTTCCCCTCTGCCAGATAATCCAATTCCTCTTGAAGAGTGGCGGAAAATTCCTCAATAATCGCAGGGACGTTGGCACGGTCACTGACGGGGCGGTAACGCTTTAACCAACCGCCCACCACACGAATGGCAGACATGTCCACATCCACGACCTCTTCGATATGCGGACGAAGAATCTTAACCACTACGCGATTGAAGCCAGCTATTTCTGCTTCACCTGCGGTCAACTCCGCGCGATGGACCTGCCCCAACGATGCGGCGGCCAGCGGAGATTCTTCAAAGGTCAGGAAAATTTTATTTAACGCGGAACCAAGCTCCAGTTCAGTTTGGAGGCGAATGGATTCATAATCCACGGGCGGAACTTCATCCTGTAATCCCGAAAGCTCATCCGTAATTTCGGGCGGAAGGATATCCAGACGCGCAGACAGAAACTGCCCGACTTTGATCATCACGCCGCCAAGACGAATCGCCAGCGTTCGAAAACGGATCGCGATTCCACGCAGCCTGTTTGACCTGGTACTGCGGGCGATAAAACCAAGCCCAAGGCGGGGCAGGAAAATATCCCAAAAAACAATATTCGATGTAACGCGGGCAAAAAAGAAAACAATTCGCCAGTATCTTGCACGTAAAGCCGTTTGTTTCATAAAGCCTCCAGAAGTATTAATTGTAGTCCGATTATCCTTTTCGGAAGGATGACAAAGCTCCGTGAAACCACATGACCTGAAATCAAATTGTCAAATTCCTTGACAACTCATCCTACTCTCATGTAAACTGCAAGAGTAATTAAATTTCAAAAGAAAGGAGCGCACTTCAAATGACCCATCGTATAGACCTACACCTGCGAAAATTGAATCCATCTCGAAGTGCGCCTGTAGACCGTTAAAGGTCTGCCTTCTGTGTCTTTTAAGCCACGGTGCACTTTAGCACCGTGGCTTTTTTATTATCCTGTCCCCATGTCATTGCAAAGTGAGCCCTTTATTTTTTAAGGCGATGCAATGATTCGATCAACGAGAAAACATCATGAACTTATCATTCAAATCCTATTGGAATTTACTCTCCGAGCACATCCGCCCGCAAAAGAGACGGTTCATCCTGCTGGCCGCCATGCTGTTTGGCAGCATTGGTCTGCGCATCTTCGCGCCGCAGATCATGCGGAAATTCATCGACTCTGCGCTGGCAGGGGAAGCATTGCAAACTCTCACCTGGACGG
Organism: Anaerolineales bacterium; assembly: GCA_014860805.1. Taxonomy (GTDB): domain Bacteria; phylum Chloroflexota; class Anaerolineae; order Anaerolineales; family Villigracilaceae; genus Villigracilis. The sequence goes on along the minus strand of JACZJB010000130.1, from coordinate 22,532 downwards.
CAGTCGCATTCATTGGCATTGCGTTGATCCAGCAAGCCGTGGCGGTCAGCGTTACCTATCTTGGTGAAAATGTGGCGTGGACGGCAACCAACGACCTGCGTGCCGAGCTTGCCTGGCACGCGCTTAACCTCGACATGCGTTTTCACAACGACCACACGCCCGGTGAATTGATCGAACGCATCGATGGTGACGTGACCGAACTTGCGACCTTCTTCTCTCAATTCGCGTTGAATCTCATCGCAAACGGACTTCTACTCGTCGGCATTTTGGTTGCATTGTTCCTCGAAGATTGGCGTGCCGGGCTGGCGTTTTCGATTTATTCCATTCTCACGATTTTGATCCTTGGAAAATTGAAAGACATTGCCGTGCCGCATCAAAAAGCCAGGCGTGAAGCAGAAGCCCAGCTATACGGCTTTATCGAAGAGCAGTTAACAGGCACAGAAGACATCCGCTCCAGCGGTGCAGTGGACTTTTCCATTCAGGAATTATTCCGCCACCAGAGCATCATCCTCGGACACAACCGCAGAGCACATTTCAAGCGCTGGATCATCGAAAATTCCATGGGCCTGGCATTGACCGTTGGCAATCTACTCGCCATCGTCAGCGGGTACTGGTTGTTCTCACTGGACATTATTACCATTGGCACTGTTTATCTCTTCGTCCACTACATCAACCTTCTCGAAGAACCGTTCTGGGCAATGACACACGAAATCGAAAGTTTCCAAACCATTGGCGCCTGCGTGCAGCGTTTGACCGAGTTTCGGAATTTCAAACCAGAAGTAACAGATGGTGTTGGCCCGGAACTCGAATCCACGCCGCTGGGATTAACGTTTGAAAATGTGACCTTCTCCTATTCCAACCCCGAAAAAGGCAATAGTGAAGATAACGTACTTAAAGCGCTCTCGCTTAACCTGAAACCTGGTTCCATCCTTGGGCTGCTCGGACGCACAGGCAGTGGCAAAACCACCATCGGCCGATTGATATTCCGCCTCTACGATGTGAATTCTGGCAGCATAAAAATCAATAACATGGACTTGCGCGATACGCAGCTCAAATCCCTGCGCCGCAACATCGCCATCGTCACGCAGGATGTGCAGCTCTTCCGCGCCAGCATCCGCGACAACCTAACCTTCTTCGACCGCACGATAGCAGACGAGAAGATCATTGCCACCCTCGAAGAACTGGAACTCGGCGACTGGTATCGAAATCTACCCAAAGGCTTGGATACTGAACTCGACACAGGATCAAGATCTCTGTCCGCAGGTGAGGCGCAGCTATTAGCCTTCACACGAGTCTTTTTGCGAAATCCCGGTCTGGTAATTCTTGATGAAGCTTCATCCCGTCTTGACCCTGCCACAGAGCAAAAGCTCGAACGCGCAATAGATAAATTGCTCAAAGGACGTACTGCCATCATCATCGCACATCGGCTGGACACGGTCCATCGCGCGGATGACATCATGATTCTGGACAAAGGCCAGGTGAGCGAATACGGCAGCCGCGAACAACTGGCGGCAACCCCGGACTCACGTTTTTATCAACTTTTACAAACTGGAATGGAGGAGGTGCTCGCATGAGTACTTTCAACCCCGCAATCAAAAACAAAAAAGTGCCTGCACTGCCCACATGGAAAGTCATCTGGGAAATGCTTGCCTTCCGCCCGTGGCTCTGGTTCGTGGATCTGGTCAGCGTGGCACTGATTCGCTTCTGCTGGCAAATCGGTCCAGCGCTCATTATCAAAGCCTTTTTTGATTTTGTCACAGGCGCGGCTCAACTCACCTTTGGGATATGGGCAGTGATCGCTCTTTTCACCGCGTTATGGATCGGACGTGTTATTGCAAGCTATGGCTTTTATTATGCCGACGTGCCCATCTTTGCGGAAATGTCCACTCTCCTGCGCAAGAATCTTCTGAAGTATATTTTGAAACGCCCCGGCGCGTCGCAACTGCCTGATTCGCCCGGAGAAGCCGTCAGCCGCTTCAAAACGGATGTGAACGAGATCCCGTTGTTTGTAATTCTCATCAACGATATCATGGTCGGGCTGGCTATCATTGCCGTTTCCATTGCGCTCATGACACAGATCGATCCATCCATTACAGTGATGGCATTAATCCCTCTTGTGGTCGTCGGCATCGTCGCCAACCTGGCTACAAGCCGCATCGAACATTATCGCCGCACATCGCGGCAGGCTGGCGGAAAAGTAACCGGCTTCATCGGCGAATTTTTTGGCGCAGTGCAGGCAGTCAAAGTGGCAACGGCTGAAAAGAACGTCATCAGCTACTTTCACAAGCTCAATGACGAACGCCGCATTTTAACCATCCGCGAAAAACTCTTCGACGAAGTGCTTGGCTCGATCTACCGCAACACATCCACTCTTGGCACGGGTGTCATTCTTGTGCTCGTCGGCCAATCCATGCGCACAGGCAACTTCACCCTTGGTGATTTTTCGCTCTTCGTTTATCTATTACAAAGCATGGGCGATCTCACCACCTTTGGCGGAATGCTCGCGGCGCGTTACAAACAACTGGATGTTTCCGTTCAGCGAATGTACCACCTCATGGAAAATGCACCGCTGGGCGCGCTCGTTGAACACAGCAAAGTGGATCTGGAAGGTCCGCTGCCCGAAGTGACTTACCCGGCAAAAACCGCCGCAGACCAACTAAATGAACTGGTTGCAAAAAACCTGACATTTCACTACCCTGATTCAAAAAACGGCATCGAAGACATTTCTCTGAAAGTCAAGCGCGGCTCATTGACAGTTATCACAGGTCGCATCGGTTCCGGCAAAACAACCCTTCTACGTGCGCTGCTGGGATTACTCCCCATCGAGTCTGGCGAAATACGATGGAACGAGACCATACTCACCTCACCGGGAGACTTTCTCATTCCGCCGCGCTGCGCCTACACCGCACAAGTCCCGCGCTTGTTCAGCAACACCTTGCGAAACAATATCCTGCTCGGCTTGGATCGCAGCGATGACGAAATCTACCGTGCCGCAAAACTCGCAGTCATGGATCGCGACCTCGAACAACTGGACGACAATCTCGAAACGATGGTCGGCGCGCGCGGAGTCAAACTTTCGGGTGGGCAGGCGCAGCGCACCGCCGCTGCGCGCATGTTCATCCGCGAACCTGAACTCATTGTCTTCGACGACCTTTCCAGCGCACTGGACGTCGAAACCGAAAGCCAACTTTGGGAGCAGATTTTCGAGAATGGAAACTTGACCTGTCTTGTCGTCTCCCACCGCCGTCCGCTGCTGCGACGAGCCGATCATATTATCGTCTTGAAAGATGGCCGCATCGAATCCGAAGGCACGCTCGACAAACTCCTCACAACCAGCCAGGAGATGCGCGAATTATGGAAGTTGGAAGAAACATAGATGTCATTGCTTCTTCAGGTGAAGCCTGCTCGCAATGACACAAGGAAAAAATTATGGAAATCATTACAGGAAAGATCCTGAAATTAAATAACTGGGAAGACGGAAGAGTCATTGGGCTTGCAAAGGATGCAGGCAACAAGATGATCGAAAGCGGCATGGAACGCGATGCGGCTCTTGATCAACTCGAAGCTGTTCGGCAAAACCCCGGCAGTTTCCTCGCAGACAACTTGCTCGCAGACCTCGCGCGTGAGTGCATTAGGCTCACACAAAAGGATGAACCTTCCGAATACACACTTCTTGAAAACCCCATCCCATTCCCAATTTGGGGTGAAAACCAGATCGACCCCGAAGCCATCAAGCAAATGGAAAACGCCATGCGCCTGCCTGTTACTGTGACAGGCGCGTTGATGCCCGATGCACACGTTGGCTATGGTCTTCCCATTGGAGGCGTGCTTGCCACTGAAAACGTCGTCATCCCCTATGCCGTGGGCGTGGATATTGCCTGCCGCATGAGACTCTCGATCTACGAAATCTCACCGCATCTGCTTGGGCAAAAGAAGGGCATGTTTGAGGATTCCCTTTGGGAAGAAACCGCTTTCGGCATGGGTGCAAAGTGGACGGGGAATAAAAAGGCTCAACATGAAGTACTGGATGACAATGCGTGGTACGCCACCCGCCAGCTTAAGACATTGAAGGACACAGCCATGAATCAACTTGGCACAAGCGGAACGGGCAATCATTTTGTCGAATGGGGTTCGTTCAGTCTGCAGGAACCCATGTTCGGTTTGCAGCCTGGCGAGTATCTTGCCCTGCTCTCGCACAGCGGCTCCCGCGGAGTTGGCGCCAAGATCGCGGACAGGTTCAGCAAAATCGCAAGAGAGAAGCATCCCGATCTCGATAAGAGTGTTCAGCACCTCGCATGGCTATCACTGAATTCAGAAGAAGGTCAGGAATACTGGCTTTCGATGGAACTTGCAGGGCGTTTTGCCTCTGCCAATCACTACATCATCCACAAGCGTGTGGCAGCATCCGTTGGGCTGAAGGAAGCCGCTGTGGTTGAAAACCATCACAACTTTGCCTGGCATGAAACGCTTCCAGACGGGCGCAAGGTTGTTGTCCACCGCAAGGGAGCCACCCCAGCCGGCAAAGGTGTGCTCGGAGTCATCCCAGGATCAATGGGTGATGCGGGTTACGTTGTCCGCGGCAAAGGCGTAGATAACTCTCTTTCGTCCGCCTCGCATGGTGCAGGTCGGTTGATGAGCCGCAGAAATGCATTGAACTCGATCAGCAAGTCAGCGCGGGACGAGTATCTCAAAAAGAACGGCGTCACCCTGCTCGGCGGCGGCATTGATGAATCTCCGCAGGCGTACAAGCCCATCGAAGAAGTCATCGCTGCACAGCTTGAACTTGTGGAAGTGCTGGGCAGGTTCACGCCGCGTATTGTAAGAATGGCTGATGAGCCTGGCGATATTTAAAAAAGACCCTGAAGAGACAGCGCTCTTCAGGGTCTTTTCATAACAGAAAATCCCTTCCTCAATTCTTTTCGTTATAATAGTTTCATCCGATTATAAGAGGTTGCCATGCTCCCAAACAATGCGCACTTTCAAGAACTTTTACTGCACTATTCACAGGAAACAAATCCGATCGAACGCAAGAAGCTGGAAGATGCGATCTGGCATGCATACGGCACAAAAAATACCGTGCTTGTGCTGGATATGTTTGGGTTTTCCCTGCTTACCCGCAAATACGGAATCATTCATTACCTTTCGATGATCCGCCGCATGCAGTTGACCGTGGAACCGATCATCACAGGTCACGGTGGGAGCGTCATCAAGTTCGAGGCGGATAACTGCTTTGCCATCCTGCCCGATCCACTCGCAGCCGTACGCGCAGCAATTACCATTCAACACGCCCTCGCCTCATCCAACCTGCTAACAGCAGATGAATTGGACATTCAAGCATCCATCGGGATCGATTATGGGCAAATTCTGATCGTCAACCATGAAGATATCTTCGGCGATGCCGTCAACCGCGCCTGTAAAATGGGCGAAGACATCGGCATGGCAGAGGAAATCCTGATCACTAAAGAAGCAATGGACCTTATTCCAGCAGAAGGCGCCATCCAAGGAAAACTCATCGAAGTCAGTATCGGCGGGTTAAGCACATCTGCATATTCGATCATTTACAAAACGAACACGGAAGAAGAACAGCAATAAAAAGGACGGAGCAATTGCTCCGTCCTTTTTATTGCGCTACGCTTTCTCCAGCATCGCAATCGCATTTTGAATACGGCGCAAACAAGTTTCACGCCCGATAATTTCCATGCTTTCAAAAAGCGGCGGACTGACCTTTTGCCCCGTAGTGGCTACGCGCAAGAACCCAAAAACCTGGTTGACATTTAATCCACTTTCTTCGACATAAGCACGCAAGGGCGGTTCGCATCGTTCGTGGCTGATATCTGGCTGCGCTGCAAGGATCTGATACACTCTGCGGGCGATTTCGACTGTTTGCTTTGCATCCAATCCCTTGGCAATAAGGTCTTCCAGGTTTGGTGCAACATTCTCCCTGAAGAAGAAAGCGCCAAAGGAAATACAATCGTCCAATGTGACGAGTCTCTCGCGAATAAGTGGAATCATTTTCAACAGCACTTCATCATTTACATTGAGTCCCTCGCGGGTAAAGTAAGGCTTGAGACGGGCTGCCAGATCTTCGGTTGTAAAGAGGCGGATGTGAGTCGCATTGAAATGGTCTAATTTTTGGAAGTTGATCGCAGCAGGAGATGGAGTCAACGAGTCGATGGTAAAACGGTCAACCATTTGGCTGACAGTCATTACATCATCTTCAGAGACCCCCCACCCCATCAATGCAGACCAATTGAGGACGCCTTCGGGGGTGAAGCCAAGCTCCTGCATGTCTTTAATAAAAATGGAATAGCCGTCTTTCATGGCTTGTGCCGCTTCGCGCTTGCTCATCTTTCCCTTGCCACTGGGTTTGAGAAAAACGGAAAGATGTATCCAGACCGGTTCGTCCCAGCCAAAGGCGCGAACGATATTGACGTGCAGCGGAAAAGTACCCAGCCATTCCGAGCCGCGCATGACGTGGGTAATTTCCATTTCATGGTCATCTACTATGGCAGCGAGATGATAGGTTGGCAAACCGTCCGTTTTGAGAAGCACATAATCATTGAGTTGTTTATTCTCTGTGGTAATGTCGCCGCGCAGATGATCATGCGCAACAGTCACACCCTCGTACGGCATCTTGAAGCGGATGGTATAAGGTTCGCCATTGGCAACACGGCGCGCCGCTTCGTCGGGAGAAAGCTTGCGGCAGGTGCCATCGTAATGCGGATTTTCCTTTCGTTTCATCTGATCCTGCCTCATTTTTTCGAGGCGATCAGGTGTGCAAAAGCAGGGATAGGCATGACCTTTTTCCACAAGGATTTTTGCATGCGCCTGATAAATTTCACGGCGTTCAGTCTGTCGATAAGGGCCGTATTTACCTCCCACATCGGGACCTTCATCATACTGAAGGCCAAGCCATCGCAAACCATCCATGATCTCCTGCTCGGCCCCGGGGACAGTGCGTTTTAAGTCTGTGTCTTCGATGCGCAAGATGAACTGCCCACCTGTCTTTTTGGCGAGCAGATAGTCATATAAAGCGACACGGGCCGTGCCAAGGTGCATATGCCCCGTTGGGGAGGGTGCGATGCGGGTTCGTGCAGGTTTGATGGACAAGAGAAAAACTCCAATTCTTCTTTGTGATAAAAAACTATCGAATTAAAATTCCATTTGCTTGTGCCGCATGACGACAGACTCAACCAACCCAATGCCAAGCATGAGCGCGGTGAGTCCGCTGCCACCGTAACTGATAAATGGCAATGGAAGCCCCGACACCGGAAGGATGTTCAGATTCATTCCAATGTTAACTGCGCCTTGAAAAAAGATAAGAGTGGCAATCCCCATGGCGATCATGGAACCTGCCACATCCCGCGCCTTTTGTGCAGCTCGAATACAGCGCCAGACAATAATTCCCAAAGTAAGGATGATCAACGCGCCGCCAACCATGCCAAATTCCTCGGAACTTGCAGCAAAGATAAAGTCTGTGTGGCGGACTTTCAGGAAGCGCAACTGGGTTTGAGTCCCATGCCCATATCCTTCGCCAAAGACGCCTCCCGTACCAACTGCAATCAAAGCCTGCTGCACGTTATAACGATTGCCGTAGGTGTCATTCGGGTCAGGCACCACAAAGTTAACAATGCGCTCTTGTTGGTATGCCTGTAAAAATGGAACACGAACACCCAATACAGAAAGAACCACAAGGCTGGCAACAAGAACCACGCCAATTGCGACAACGGAGAGCACATGTTTAATCTGCACTCCGTTCACCCATAACATGACCGCCAGAATCACAGTAAGCACAAGCACATTGCTCAAGTTCGGCTGGAGAAGGATCATTACGATAATCCCCGACGCCCAAAGAACGGCGCCAAACGCCCACTTTAAGTCACGGGGTTGATGTTGGGCATATTCGAAATACCTCGCCAGTACAATGATGGCAATGATCTTGGCAAATTCAGTCGGCTGGAGAAAGAGCACGCCCACCGTAAACCAGCGCTGAGCGCCAAATGCTGATTGTCCAAAACCAGTTAAGGTCACCAAAAAAATCATGATGACCAGGTAGATGGGGCGATACAAAGCCAGCCAATAACGATAGTCCACTGACGCGACCAAAAAGATAAGCACAACACCAAGCAATGCGAAATACACCTGGCGCATGATCAGAGGCTGCAACACCTCGTTCCCCGCCACAGCAGAACGGATCATCACCGTACCAAATGATGACGCCAGCACGATTGCGCCTAATAATATGAAATCAAATGCACGCCAGGAAAGTCCACGAGTCATAATAAAAAAACACGGATACAACCATTAATCTGATTCGGGTTGATCCGTGTTCTCCAAGATCAACAGAGATCAACCTGCGCGGTGGCGCGAAACGCTCCGCAAAGGAATATCAGCGACAAGGCGCTGTTCGCGTCCGTCGCGTTCCAACCCGATCTGTACCGCCTCGGGGTCAATTTCAATATAATTCGAAATGGCTTTAATCAGATCATCCTTTAACGCTTCCAACTGGGCAGGTGTCAAATCTGTGCGGTCATGAACCAGTACAAGTTGGAGGCGTTCTTTTGCGCTTGAAGCACTCTTTTTACGTGTGAAGAAGTTCATGTCACTTCCTCCCTGTGAGCCGTTGAATTGCGCCCCACAAGCCGCTCTGCTGGTCGAGATCCAAGAATGGAACATCCTGACCTTGCAGGCGTTTGGCAATATTTCGAAAAGCCAAACCAGCGCGGCTCTTGCCATCCGTGACAACAGGCGCACCGCGATTTGAACCAATGATGACAGATTCGTCTTCAGGGACGATGCCGATCAACTGAATACCGAGCAAATCGAGCACATCTTCTGCCGAGAGCATATCATTATTTCTGACCAATGACGCATTCAACCGATTAATGATCAAGTGCGGAGTCCCTTTCTCTTCCGCTTCCAGAATGCCAACTACACGATCCGCGTCACGCACCGCGCTGACCTCAGGGTTGGTCACTACGAGAACCCGATCTGCCGCCGCTATGGCATTTCGGAAACCCCGCTCGATGCCTGCGGGTGAGTCAATGATTATAAAATCAGCATCAGGCCGCAGGTCATTACAGATGCGGACCATATCGGAAGGTGAAACAGCATTTTTGTCACGCGTCTGCGCAGCAGGAATGAGGTACATATCAGGATAGTGCTTATCACGGATCATCGCCTGCTTCAATTTGCAACGACCTTCAATCACATCCACAATGTCGTATACAATACGATTTTCAAGACCCATGACGACATCCAGATTTCGCAAACCAATATCGCCGTCAATACAGACGACCTTTTTGCCATCCATTGCGAGAGCATTGGCAAGATTTGCAACGGCTGTGGTCTTCCCCACACCGCCTTTTCCAGATGTCACTGTAATCACTTGAGCTGTCATATTAAGTCCTAATCGATGAATTAGCCGGCATGCCAGAGCTCGGCTTGCAATCGTCCTTCACTGTTAATGCTGGCAATTTCGGGTTTCGGGTCTTTCTGTGGTTTGAGGGTCGCGGAAACTTCGTCGGCGATGCGCAATTGATTGGCGGACAAATCTAGCGCGCAGATGAATGCTGAACGATCACCCTTGGAGCCCGCATGAATCATGCCGCGCACACGTCCCCACACAATTACATTGCCTTCGGCGACAATCTCCGCGCCGGGATTCACGTCACCAACAATAACAATATGGCCTGGAAACTCAATACGCGTTCCTGAGCGGACCGTTTTATTTACGAACAGTGCCGTATCATCGGTTATCGTATCGGCAAACTGCCTTTGCTCTTCGGGACGCGGCTTGGAAATTCGAGTTGCAAGGCCAAGCAGCTGGGCAGTCTGTTCGGTAGTCGGTGAATCGCCAATCACCGCCCACAATACCACATTCCGTTCCGAAAGATGGTCGCGCAAATCCACAAGATCATTGACTTTCAAGATTTGCGCACCGACGTCCATGGCGAGCCGTGCTCCTTGAAAAAAAGAGGGACGTTCGTCAATTTGCGCAAGCAGTGCAATACGCTGGTCTTCCCATGGCGCGTCTAAAAACGTTGCGAGAAGTCCATCACGTATTCCTTTTATTTGGACAAGAGATGTAACCTGTTCCATAAAGCAACTCAAGCAAAATATTGAAGTGAATTATACCTGATGATAACTCAGGTACTACGGCCCTGATAAAGGGGCATTTCCCTGTGCAATATCAATGGCTTTGATCTCAAAATACGATTTGATGACACGCGCCACCATTGGACCAGCCACACTTGCCCCTTCACCACCATTGTAAGCAAAAGCAACAACAATGATTTCCGGGTCGTCATAAGGGGCATAGGCGACTGTCCAGGAGTGAGTGGGCCAGGCGCCAAAGTTACAGCGATCCGCGGCTCTGGCGACATCGTCGCAATATTCTGCCGTTCCGGTCTTGCCAGCCACCGCAATCGGAAAATCAACAAAGAGATCATGCAAAGTGCCAAAGGAGGGATCGGTTACTGCCATACGCGTCCCCTCTCGTACGGCTTGGATTGAGGAAGGATCGACAATTTTTAAATTTTCCTCATCAAGGCTGCAATAAACTTCGTCACAGGAATAGCTTTGAATTTTCGGGGTCACGGTCACATCCCAGCGCATATTTGGGGTGAACGGCGAAATCTGATAGCTTCCATCCGTCTCAAACTCTGTCACGGTAAAGTCATTTGGATTGAACCAAATCGGCAAAACATTCCCATCGCCATCTGTCACCTCTCGAATAATTGTCGGCTGCATCAATTTGCCGCTATTGGCGATGACCGAACCTGACATTAAGACTTGCAAAGGAGTAGTAAGCACATACCCCTGCCCGACACTGGCAATATACGTATCGCCCGTAGACCAATTCTCGCCTGTATTTATACGCTTCCACTGCGGATCTGGAATCAACCCATCCTGTTCGCCTTTAAGTTCAATGCCTGTCGGCTCACCATAACCAAGTGCACGGGCATATTGTCCCAAACGCTCGATTCCCAATCCAGGATTGATCTCATCTTCATACCCGCCGCCCAATTTGTAAAAACAAACGTTACTCGAAAAGGCGATACAGCGTAAAAAGTCTATGGTGCCGAAACCCTCAGGGCGCTGTTCAAAAATATAATCCACGAAAGGACGCGTGTTGCTGTCGGTACAAATATCATTGGGGTTAAATTTTTCACACAAAAGCAACTGCCCCGGGGCCTGGATAATCTGTCCCAGTTCAACCACATCTTCATTGATGGCACCAGTTGCAGTAGCAAGCTTAAACACTGAACCCGGGGGATACTCTGCAGAGATGGCATTATTCAATAGCGGCTTGCGTGGATCCTGACTCAATTGTTCATAATAATAAGCTGGGATGATGCGTGTAAAACGATTATTTTCATAGCTGGGATAGGACGTCATTGCCAATATTTCACCCGTTTTCGGATTCATGGCGATGATCACTCCACTGGAAATGCGAACCCTGTTGAAATAGGTATTCCAAAAGCGAACTTCTTCAAGCAAAGTCGCCTCAGCAGCGGCTTGTAAACGAGTATCAATGGTCAGGTAGACATTGTTTCCTGGAACCGCCGCGATGGGCGGCTCCAAATTACGGATTTCCTGTCCCGCCACATCAATTTGTACAACGCGCAAACCATTCCTGCCTGCAAGGATATCCTGCATGGAATCTTCCACGCCTGCATAACCTATCTTGTCACGGTTGGGGATAAATCCCTTAGCGCGATACTCATCTTCGAACAAGGCAGGAATCGGTCCCAAAAAGCCGATCAGATGGGCTGTCAGCGAACCTGTTGGATAATCCCGAATCGGCTCAACTTCCACGTCCACACCTGGCCAGTCCACCGATTTTTCTTCCACAACCCGGGCAATTTCCTCTGAAACATTACACTTCACTTTTACCGGACTAAATGGAGCAAGCGTATCCTGCAGAGCCACCATTTGTGCAATACCGGGACCTTCGACACATGCCGCAAATAACTTAGCTTCTTCTAGCGACTCGTCTGTCACGGGTCCGCCCACAGGGACATCAATTAATGCAGAAAGCTCGCGGTATACACGCTGAATATCAGAGTCATCCGCCGGCAAACTTGCAGGAGTAATTACAATATTATAAGAAGCAATATTACGCGCAAGGATATATCCATTGCGGTCATAAATAATTCCACGCGGGGCAGGAATGCTTACTTCATTTGTGTAGTTATCCACCGCTCTGGCTGCCCAATCCGAACTTTGAAAAACCTGTAAATTGACCAGCCGAAAGAGCAACCCGCTTAGCGTTAAGAATACGACAATGTAAATCGTTGAAAGTCGCCATGTCTCAAAGCGAACAGGGCGAGATGCAGGCCCAGAACTCATTCATACTCCTCAAGAGGATAAACCCAACGCGCCAAATCTCTCATCAATGCATACACCGGGATCGAAAGCAGCATATTAAGCAACAGGCTTGGCAGAGTGATAAACCCGACCACATCGTTAAACGGATAAGGTGTGCCAAGCAGGCTCAGGACGCCAAAGGACAACAAATGAATAAATAACGTGCCTACAAATATAACACTAAACATGGCAAGCAATGGCGCCTGCCATACACGCCGCTGCAGGGTCTGCGCCAGGAAGACCACACCAAGATAACCTATTCCCACAACCAGCCAAGGCATATTGGAAACGAAGCTTATCATTACACAAGCTACTATCCCCCAGTGCCAGGCGGACTTAACGCGCTCCTGCAACGCCCACGCGGCAATAACAAGCAGGGGCAAGTCTGCATAGCCAGAGATCAAACGCATCTGGCTGACGACCGAGGATTGAAGGATAACCGCCAACCCAAGCAGGGGAAACGCAATTGTATTTCGCATGTAAATGAAACTACGGGGAAGGCAAGGGCTCCAAGGGAGCAATGTCTACTGGACGGAAATTGGTAATCACCAAAACGATATCCAAACGAGTAAAGTCCACAGCGGGCTGCACCGTTGCCTGTTGGAACAGCTCAAACTCAAGGCTTCGAATCGTGACTACCTGACCAATGATCAAATCGGAAGGGTATCCACCGCCCAAGCCCGAGGTCAGTATAAGATCGCCCGATTCTACGGTTGTGCTTTGCGAAATCATATCCAATGAAACATCCCCTGTAACAGATCCAAATGCAACAGCGCTGGTCTCTGCATTTTGTAAATAAACATTCACCGCAGAAGCAGGATCCGTAATAAGCTGGACCCGCGCAGCATCGGCAATCACGGCGTCTACGCGCCCAACCAGGCCTTGATTCGTCACAACCGGCATACCACGACGGATGTCATCATTTGAACCGCGATTGATAATTATGTAATGCAAAAAAGGACTTGGGTCGCGCCCAATGACCGCAGCAGCCTTGTAGGTACTTTCAGGGTTGGAGCGGGAAAAGTCAACAAGAGCCGCCAAAATCTCAGTCTCACTGACACGCTGCTGAAGTTCAATCACCTGCGCCTGCAGCTGCGAGACCTGGGTTTCCAGCTCTGCGTTGCGGGTACGCAATGACACAATGTCACGCGGAGCAGTAACGAAGTCTTGCAGACCTAAAAAGCGGGAGGAAAGCCAGGTTTGCGCATCGATCAAAACAGAGCTAAATTGTCTTGAGGCAGAGCCGAAGAAACCGCCAAGTGACAAGGCGAGAATCCCCCCCACGACCAAGAATATAATTGTTGTTTGTAACGAACGAGAATTCATTATGTATCAGCCTGATTAAAGAAGGCTGCCAGTTTCTGCTAAATGACATGGCGCGTGCTGCCACGCTCCAAACCTACCAAATAACGTCCAAGAGAATCTAGATCTTCAAATATCATCGCAGCGCCGCGAGCAACACAGGTCAGTGGGTCTTCCGCAACCCAGACCCGTAATTTTAACTCATCGGTCAGACGCTCAGCCAAACCTTGTAAAAGTGCGCCGCCGCCGGCAAGGCAAATACCGATATCCATTAAGTCAGCTACGATCTCTGGGGGGATTTCATCCAAAGCGTCTCGGACGGTATCAATGATGACCTGCACGGAACCAGACAGTGATTCGCGAATCTCGACAGAAGATACCTCGACCGTTTCAGGCAAGCCAGTGACCAAATTTCTCCCGCGCACTTCCATTGTCTTCTCGGGCTGGAGAGGATATGCAGAGCCGATCTGCCATTTAATCTGCTCGGCAATCCCTTCACCGATCAGCATATTGTATTTGTTGCGGAGATATTGAACGATATCCTGATCCATCTCGTCACCAGCCACACGCAGAGAGCGAGATGCCACTACTCCACTCATGGACATAACAGCAACTTCCGTGGTGCCTCCGCCGATGTCAACCACCATCGAGCCGCGAATTTCTCCAATGGGCAGACCAGCTCCCAGCGCGGCCGCGATCGGTTCTTCGATCAACATGGCTTGACGCGCACCAGAAGCCATCATAGCATCATAGACGGCGCGCTTTTCTACTTCCGTTACACCTGTAGGGAGACCAACGATCACTCGCGGACGAGGCAAAGGGACGACACTCTGTTCATGGACTTTGCCAATGAAATACTCGAGCATGATCTGGGTAACATCAAATTCTGCAATCACTCCATCGCGAATAGGACGCACCACCACTACATTTCCAGGTGTGCGTCCGACCATTTCCTTGGCTTCCAACCCGATTGCCAAAGGTTGTCTTAATTTCTTGTCTACTGTAACCCAGGATGGTTCGTTAATGACAATGCCTTTATTGCGAACATGAACCAGAGTGTTCGCTGTGCCAAGGTCTATGGCAATGTCCAGAGAAAATAGGCCTAGCAGCCAGTTAATAGGGTTGAAGGCCAAAATAGGCTCCTAAGTGAGATTTTACGCCAAATCAACGTGCACGAAATATTATACCATGAGCAGTAGAAATGGAATTTCACAGCGCACAATCCCCCATACGGGGTAAAATAGGCGCCAAACCATATTCAAGGCACTGGAGAAACTCATGTCAAAAATTGCAATCGTTACAGACAGCACTTCTTTTTTACCTGCAGAGTACGTTAAGAAGCACAATATCACGGTAGCGCCTCAAGTTCTGATTTGGGGCGAAGAGACTTTTCGCGACGGCGTGGATATTCAACCAGCGGAATTCTATACCCGCCTCAAGACGGCGAAAACCATGCCTTCCACTTCCCAGGTATCGCCTGCGTCCATGCAGGCAGTTTTTCAACCGCTTATCGAACAGGGTTTTGAAGTGCTCGGCATTTTTGTTTCATCAAAATTATCCGGAACGATCCAATCTGCCGTACAGGCAAAAGAAATCATGGGAGCGGCTGGGGAAAAAGTAACCATTGTAGACAGTCTTGCAACTTCGATGGCGCTTTCCTTGATTGCACTTGCCGCAGCGCGTGCAGCGGAAGCTGGCGCCTCACTGAAAGATTGTGTAGCCGCTGCTGAAAAAACCCGCGAAAACTCTGGTCTATTCTTTGCAGTCGATACCCTTGAATTCCTGCATCGCGGCGGACGCATTGGCGGAGCACAACGTTTCATTGGATCCGCGTTGAATCTAAAACCGATCCTCGCTCTTATAGATGGCCGTGTGGAAGGTGTGGAACGCATTCGCACCAAATCCAAGGCGCATGACCGTGTGCTTGAATTGATTTCTGAAAAGGTGCAAGGCAAGTCAAATATACGCATCGCGACACTCCATGCAAACGCCAGCGAAGATGCAAAAGCATTGCTGGAACGCGCCGCGCAACAAAACAATCCTGTTGAGACCATTTTCGCTGAAGTAAGCCCTGTGGTTGGAACTCACGCCGGGCCAGGCACAGTAGGTCTCGCTTATAGCTTCGAATAGCTGCAAAACATATGGCGTCTTCTCAGAATTTTTTTAAGACGGCGCCATATTCATATTATTGTAAAACCAGCGCTCTTAGGCCCCATGCTTAATTCTTCCCAGTACGCTCGAATTCTACAATCCCTGCCCATCCTCCAGCAAGCCAACGCAGAGTTTGTGCAAGAGTTTCAAAGGGCTGCTTTTTTTGCGCATATTCCAGCAGGCCGAGATGTTTTCCTTGAAGGGGACCGTGTTGAAGCGATTGCCCTGCTGATCTCAGGCATGGTGCGTGTTTACAAAATTGGCGAAACAGGCCGTGAAATCACACTGTATCGATTTGGGAACGGCTCATCCTGTATCCTAACCGCCAACGCCATTCTTAACCAAAAGACTTTCCCCGCTATCGCAACGGTTGAACTGGACGCAGAAGCTGTAATGGTACCCGCGGACATTTTTCGGGATTGGGTGCGGCGTCACGATCTTTGGCGCGAATTCGTTTTTGACCTGCTCTCACAAAGACTTTCCACCGTGATGGCAATCGTGGATGAAGTCGTATTCCAGCGCATGGACCGCCGCGTTGCTTCGTTGTTATTAAATCAAGCGAAAAAACAGAACCCGTTGCGTATCACGCACCAAGAGATTGCCGCTGAACTGGGGAGTTCGCGCGAAGTCATCAGCCGATTGCTTGAAGACTTTGTCAGCGATGGGAGCATTCGCTCCGGGCGCGGAACGGTGGAAGTGCTGGATTTTAAGTTGTTGGAATCCCGCTCGCTTATGTGACATTGTCACAGACGGAATTTGATAAGTCTCCTATACTGCATCCATCAATTCAAACCAACAACAGGAGATTTTCAATGAAACGTAATATGTCTGACATCGATCGCATTATCCGTGTAGTTCTCGCCGTAGTGTTCGCCTATTTATATTTTGGCGGCATCGTCACTGGCGCACTTGGCATCGTACTTCTTGTACTTGGTGCTGTTTTTCTTCTCACTTCAGTGGTTGCTTTCTGCCCGCTGTACGCTCCTTTCAAATTCAGCACATACAAGAAATAGTGAAATAGTTGGAGCGGACAATTTCTTGCCGCTCCAATTTTGGCAAACGGCTCCGGGTATGCTGCGGAGCCGTTTTTTATATGATGCGCTATAATCGCGGCATGAGTCACAACACTCCATTGGTTATTGGCATCGCAGGCGGTTCAGGGTCTGGAAAAACAACCGTTGCACAGGAAATTCTCAATCGAGTTGGCGCGGATAGGATTGCATATCTTCAACACGACTCTTACTACAAAGATCTGACCGGGCTGCCGCCCACTCTGCGCAGGGATGTCAATTTCGACCACCCCGATTCTCTCGAAACCGAATTGTTGATAAAACACATCGCATCATTGCGGGACCTTCAACCTGTCGAAGTCCCGATCTACGATTTCTCCACTGACAGTCGTACCAGTCAAACATTTACTGTGGCGCCACGCGGAGTCATTATCGTCGAAGGAGTGTTAATCTTTGTAGAAGCCGAATTACGAAAGCTGTTCGATGTAAAAATCTACGTGGACGCAGATGCCGATGTTCGTTTCATTCGCCGCCTGCGCAGAGACATTGCCGAACGTGGGCGATCCACAGAGTCCGTCATCAAGCAGTATGAAGCGACAGTACGCCCAATGCACCTTGAATTCGTTGAACCGTCCAAGCGCTACGCAGATGTGATCATCCCTGAAGGTGGACACAACAAAGCCGCTCTGGACATGGTTGTAGCAAGAATAGAAACCCTACTCAAATAAGGAGAAATAATGGCAAAACAATGGACAACCCCACCTGCAATGCAGATCGACCCAAGCAAGAAATATACGGCTCGTATGGAAACCGACAAAGGAACCATGGTCTTTGAGTTGTTTGCGGATAAAACACCCGTGACCGTCAATAGCTTTGTATTCCTTGCCCGTGAAGGGTTTTACGATGGTGTTATCTTCCACCGTGTTATTGGAAATTTTATGGTACAGGGCGGCGACCCGACCGGCACCGGGCGCGGCGGACCTGGCTACAAATTCCAGGATGAATTCCATCCCAGTTTGAAACACGACAAACGAGGCATTCTTTCCATGGCAAACGCCGGGCCAGGTACCAATGGCTCGCAATTCTTCATCACACACGGCCCAACCCCTCATTTGAACGGCAAACACAGCGTCTTTGGTCTGGTCATCGAAGGCGAAGATGTGTTGATGTCCATCCCGGAACGCGACCCGAGCAATGTCAACGCACCAGCAGTGAAGATCATCAGTGTCACCATCGAAGAAAGTTAAAGCTTCGGAAGGTTCGAGTTCAAAACCTTCCAGCAATCTTGGCACCAACCTTTTACGCATACTTGCGATTGCTGCAGTCGTCGCGGTCACGATTTATATATACAGCATCCGTGACCGCGTGGAGGAATTTGCCGCCTATGGCTACCCGGGCATCTTCCTGATCGCCTTGATGGCAAATGCAACCGTATTTTTGCCCGCGCCGGGCGTGGCGGTCGTATTTGCAATGGGAAGTATTTTTAATCCTCTCGGCGTGGCTCTCGCAGCAGGGACAGGCGGCGCGCTTGGCGAGCTCTCCGGTTATCTGGCTGGTTTTAGCGGACAGGCCGTCGTAGAGCGAACCGATGTTTACAACAGGATCGCACCGTGGATCGAAAAATATGGCGGCTGGACAATTTTAATTTTATCTGCCATACCCAATCCGTTTTTTGATATTGCCGGAGTGGCAGCAGGCATGGCAAAGATGAAATTGTGGCGATTCCTGTTATTTTGCTGGGTCGGGCAGCTCATAAAAATGGCGATCTTTGCATACGCAGGCGCTTATTCAATCGACTGGATCGCAAGTTTCTACAAGTAATACCACCTTGAGCAGGTCACGTTTTCAACGTGACCTGCTCTCATTAATAAGGAGAAAACATGAACAATCTCGACAAGTTGGATTCGTACATTGACAAAAATCTCGATAAAAACCTTGAAGAGCTCAAGCGATATGTATCCCAACCCAGCATCAGCGCCCAAAAACTTGGATTAAAAGAATGTGCGGCAATGGTCAAAGAGATGCTTGAGAAACGCGGCTTCACCGCAGAAGTAATGGCAACAGACGGTGCGCCGGTTGTGTTTGCCGAACGCAAAGGCAAAAGCGACAAAACCCTGCTCATCTACAATCACTATGATGTCCAGCCGCCTGAGCCGCTGGAATTATGGGAAAGTCCTCCGTTTGAACCGGAGATCCGCAACGGTAAAATGTATGGCCGCGGCGTAAGTGACGACAAGAGTCACCTCACGGCGCGTTTGCACGCCATCGACGCCATCCTTGAAGATGAAGGTGAATTACCCTGCAACATCAAGTTCATCATCGAAGGAGAAGAAGAAACCGCCAGCGAACATTTGCATGATTACATTTCAAAGAATCTCGACAGATTAAAAGCTGATGCCTGCATTTGGGAATTTGGCGGCGTAGACCATCGCGATAAGCCTGTACAGTATCTCGGTTTGCGCGGCATTTGTTACGTGGAACTTTCGGTCACTTCGCTCGGGACAGATGTCCATTCGGGTTTGGGTGGCAGCATCCTGCCCAATGCGGCGTGGAGACTCACTTGGGCATTGGCCAGTTTGAAAGGAGTCGATGAGCGTATTCGTATCCCCGGCTTTTACGATGATGTAATTTCTCCATCTGCCCGCGACCGTGAGTTGATGGATGCGCTTCCCGAAGTTGCCGATGAATACCTGACGCGTTACGGCGCAAAGGGATTTATCAAAGGTCTGACTGGCGGTACTGATCTGAAAATCGAAGAAGTGTTCGTACCTACCTGCACCATCTGCGGGCTTACCAGCGGCTATCAAGGCGCAGGCTCCAAAACCGTACAACCTGCGTTTGCGTCTGCCAAAGTGGATTTCCGCCTCGTGCCGAATCAAATGCCGCAGGATATCTTGAAAAAACTCCGCGCCCACCTTGACGCTCAGGGCTTTAGTGATGTGAAAATCGAATTCCTCGGTGGCGAACCTGCCGCGCGCACGAACCCTGATGACCCGTTCGTGAAAATGGTTGTGGACACTGCCGAGGATGTCTATGATGCAAAAATGGAAGTGGTACCCATGATCGGCGGATCGGGACCCAATTACCCGTTCGTGCATGACCTAGGTTTGCCCGTCGTGACGATGGGCCATGGATACCCTGACACGAAAGCCCATGCCCCCAACGAAAACATCCGCATTGATTTATATGTGCAACATGCAAAGCACATGGTGCGCGTGATCAAAGAGTTCTCAAAGTAATTGAATATCCCGTCGTTATTTGGGCGGCACCTACACCATGTAAATGCCGCCCAAACAAGGACACGCACCTTGAAAGTGACCTTTTTCACTCCAATTAGTGACATTCTTTTCACAAATCCTGCTTATAATATGTTTGTAACAAAATTCACGAATAAGTTTTTTTCAATGCTTGGAGGCTAAAATGTTTGTCGGTGAAAGAATGTCCCACCCCGTTATCACTGTCGCTCCCGAAACACCCATTCATGACATAGTCGTCATGTTCAAAAAGGAACACATCCGCCGCGCTCCTGTCGTCAAAGACGGCAAATTGATCGGCATCGTAACCGAAAATGATCTGCTGAATGCATCCCCTTCCCCCGTCACAAGTCTGAGCGTGTGGGAGATGAACTACCTGATCAGCAAAGTGACCGTGAAACAGGTTATGAGCAAAAAGGTCAAAACCATTGATGTCGGTACTCCCATTGAAGAAGCCGCCCGCATCATGGCGGATCTCAAAATTGGCGGCATGCCCGTCATGCGCGATGGAAAAGTGGTCGGCATGATCACCGAAACCGACCTCTTCAAGATCTTCCTTGAGTTAATGGGTGCTCGCACCAAAGCTCTGCGTATTACTGCCGTGATCGATGACAAACCAGGCACCCTTGCCAAGGTCACCAAAGCGGTTGCGGACGCAGGCGGAAATATCATTTCCTTCGGTCAATTTACAGGAGATGACCCAAGTACAAAGATCATCACCTTCAAAGTGGCAGGCATCAAGAAGGAAAACCTCAAAAAAGCACTCGAAAAATACGTGAAAAAATTCTGGGATATTCGACAAAGCTAAATAAAAAAACGCCGCTTTTCAAGCGGCGTTTTTTTATTTAGCTGGCTTCTTTGTGCGCGGGATCCGCTCAAATTTTTTATCGTTTTCACGTTTCAACTTAGGTCTATCAGTCCGCGATCCGCGAGTCTTTGGAGATTTATTGTCGTCTGCTTCAGACCTTCGATAAGCTCGAGCTCGCTCGCCCGTCATCGGAGATTTTTCCCTTTTTACCTCTGGTCTTCTGACATGCGTTCTATCGCTCATTGTCGGGACTTTATCTCCCTTCAACTCAGCGATTTCATCTCCCGTGAGATAACGCCACTGACGCGGCTTGAGGCTGCCCAATTTCAAGGTGCCGATTCTTAAACGGATGATTTTCACCACGGGTAATCCCAGCAATTTACCTACCTCGCGGATTTGACGTTTTTTGCCTTCACCCATCACGATGCGAATCCACGCACCTTTCCCAGACGAGGAAAGGAAATTGACCTCGGCAGGCTTGGTTTTATCGCCATCTTCCATTACAACACCGCGGCGCCAGGCTTCCATCTGTTTTTCATCGGGACGACGCGCAACCAAAACACGGTATTCCTTTTCATGTCCAAATCTCGGATGAGTTAATTTATTGGTCAACTCACCGTCATTGGTCATCAGGATCAAACCTTCAGAGTCGAAATCCAAACGTCCCACAGGATATAAATGACCCTCCACTGGAATCAGATCCCGCACGGTTTGTCGATCATCCTGTCCTTCAGCAGCGGAAAGAACATTACGCGGTTTATACAAAGCAATGTACGTTAAAGACTCTGCCCTCGGCAAAGCCTTTCCATCTAGCGTCACTTTATCAATGGAAAGATCCGCCTTCTGTCCTAAAACAGCGACTTTCCCATTAACGCGTACGCGGCCTTCAGTAATGAATACCTCACAAGCACGGCGGGAACCGTACCCCGCTTGAGCAAGCAATTTTTGTAAACGTTCCTGCATGGAAAATGTTATCCTTTCAACAATTCCGTATGTTCAGTCTCAACTTCAGCCTGTACAGCAAGCGGCGGTAATTCGATGATCGAATTCAAGCCAAAGTGCTGCAGGAATTCCGGGGTTGTAGAGTATAAAATCGGACGCCCCGGACCATCGGTGCGACCAGATTCCTGAATAAGCCCCTTGCTCAACAGACTTTTCATCATGCCGTCACTGTTCACCCCGCGGATCGAATCAACCTGCGGACGGGTAACAGGCTGCTGATATGCAATGATCGCCAGAGTCTCAAGCGCCGCGCGGCTGAGATGCGTCGTAGCTTCAAGACCAAGAAAGTGCTCAACGATGGAAGCCAATTCGGGGGCGGTTGTCAATTGCACACGCCCGGCATTTCGTTGCAGACGCAGGCCGCGGGTCAAGAACGAATCGTCAAGTTCTTTGAGTCCGCGCTCGATGACCGAAGGAGTCACATCCAATGCCTGCGCAAGCTGGGCTACAGGAACGGGTTCGGCAGACACAAATAACATTGCCTCAATTTTTGCGGCAAGGCTGAATTCAGGTTCTGAAAGAGATTGAGAGTCGCTCATGCTATAATTACTCCGCTTAAATTTTATATTCAAAAATCAAATAAACTATGAAAACATCCAAACTTTATCTACCCGTCATTGCGTTAATGCTGGC
>JACZJB010000129.1 GCA_014860805.1 Anaerolineales bacterium | reverse complement strand
GTTTTGGAAGATTATATCACTTGCTGACGCTCCCAGCAAAATTTAGTTGGATAATTGATCACTCATAACCATTTGCACATCTGGTTGCGACAGGAACGCCTCACGCAGCTCTGGCGCGCCAGCATGATTGGCAATCTGCAGCGCTTCATGCCGCGCGCGTTCCTTCAATTGGATTGCGACCAATTCGTTCCCCCGCTCTATTTCCAATTGGCCGAGCGCCCAACATATTTCCCAGGCTTCACGGTGCACGCCCATTTCATCGGATAACGCCAGCGCATCGCATAGGGTTTTGTGCGCATTTTCTTTATTTCCCGCCGCCAACTCAACTCTTGCATGCAGATACAAGACGCTTGGCTTGAAATGACCCAGATTTAACTCTTCATATCTTTCCAGCAGTTGTTCAGCGCAAAGTTTAGCCCGATCCAGCTCGCCTTTAGACAAGGCTAATTCTGCTTCCGCCTCCAGAATGGAAAGGGTTTCCGACCACCCGGCATAAGTCTGCCAGCCAAGATCGAAATTTTCCCAGCCTTTTCTCACCGCCGCCTCAGCCTCTGTTAAATTCCCACGTCGAACGTGTAACAAAGCCAGCATTGTGTAAGCAGGGGAACACCCGATTTGACTTGTTTGATCGTAGTGGCTGACCGCCCTCTGGCAGTAATCCAGGCCGGCATCGTATGCACCCAGATCATAGTAACACCATGCCAACTGCTGATAAATATCGACCCACATTCCGGATACGATTTGGGATTTATCTATTTCCAGCGAAGGCAATAGTGCTTCCAACGCCTGCCCATATTGCCCGCGCAAAATGTGGATTACGTTCTGCGTGATAGCCAGAGAATAAATGGAAGTGGGACTGCCCAGCGCCTTGTTTTCCCTATATGCTTCCTCTATGAGGGCCAGGGCAGAATCAAATTTCCCCATCTCCAGTTGAATGACAGCCAGATTATGAAAACAACTCAACACCCTTGGAGACTGATTGAGTTCCCGGAATATCTCCATTGATTCGGTCAGGATCGACCTGGCTTGCGCCAACTGGCCGAGGAACATGAGCGCCACACCAAGTTCCAAAAGCACCACACCGAGTTCGTCGCGTACACCGGCCTTGCGCGCCCATCCCTCCGCGGCACGCAAGTGTTGAAGGGTGGACTTAATCTGCCTGTCACCAAATTTATGTGTTCGGGCTAAACTCAATTCGATTTGAGCCTGCGCCTTCACGTCTTCAAGAGTTTGCGCCAAAGGAAATGCCTGCAGTGCGAGGGTAGCTGCCTTCCCCAAATCCTGTGAGGTGTAGGGTAATGGGAGTATCTTACAGAGAGCCACTAAAGCTGCCAGTTCCATTTTCCGGTTGCCCAGCGCGGAAGCCTGCACCTCCATTTCCTCATACATCTTCACCGCTTCGCGGTGATGAAATTCCAGTTCGTATGCCTTCCCAAGTTGCAGGTATAGATGCTGACAGGTCACCGTATCCACATCGGCTTTCGACTTCATTAAGAGTGAACGAGCGGATTCATAATGTCCTGTCGCGGTTGCCACTTGATAAAGATGCATCGCTTCATCACCTGCATTCAAACTGTGCTGAAAAGCAGACCCCCATTCCTTCGCAGATAGGGCATGGTGTGCAAGTTCTGCCGACGGAGCTTTGACTGCTGTCAGTGCAGTCAAAGCTCGCCGATGAAAAACTTCCCGCCGCGCTTCACTGATCTGCGCGTAAACGACTTCACGGATACGGTCATGAGAGATGTTGTAAGGACGGGTTTCGTTAGGAACTTCCGAAACCAGGCGGGCGGACAGCAGTTCATCCAAGGCGTCCAGGCTGTTTTGTTCGTTAGTGCCGGCTACCTGTTGCAGGCGCATGAAACTGCAATTGCGCCCGATCACGGCGGCGGCGGATAATACCGCCGAAGCCGGCTGGCTCAACCATTCGAGACGCGACAAAACCACATCGTTGATGTTGGGTGCCAGTGAGCGCGAGTCAATGGATTTCAAATTATCCAATGTAGCCAGTAGGTCGAGAACGGGCTTGGACGTTTCCTTGTCCCGCCAAACCAATGCGCCGTAATCATCGAGCGCGGACAATGTCTCGACCACAAAAAATGGTTGACCATTCGTCTCAGCCACCAACCAGGCAGAGAGATCGGCAACACCTTCCACGTTTTCACCCGTCAGCGATTGAATCAGTTCCCGTATATCTGAATCCTGCACGGGCGGCAGAGAGAGGCGGGTCACTGGGATGTTGCGCGTCAAGCCGCTCATCCAGTTGCGTACTCCAGTTTCGTGCGCGAGCGATTCCTCTCGTATCAGAATCAGAAGCAGGATTCGGTTGTGACTAACACGCCAACTGTGGGCGAGATAGTGAATCAATTCCAACGTGCCAGCATCCGCCCACTGCAAATCATCCATCAGCAGGATCAGCGGATTTCGAGCAGAGAGTGACGCACCAAGGCGAGCGATCGCTTCGAACAATCTTGACCGTGCCGTGGCTTCATCGCCCGAGACGGACGGCAGGTCGGGATAGCGCTCACGCAGTTCAGGCAGGATGCGGGTGAGTTCCATCAGCCAGGCGTCATCGAGCAGGTCTTCAGGAGCATTCTCGCGCTCCAGTCGCTCGCGCAGTGCGTCAATGATGGGTTGGTAAGGCAAACCGCCGCTAGTTTCGTAAGCGCGCCCGCGCAGAACGTCTGCGCCCTGTATGCCTGCCCACTTGAGGAATTCATCCGCTAGGCGCGTCTTGCCCATGCCCGATTCGCCAGACAAAACTGCAACTTGCAGATGTCCACTCCTGACTTTGCCAAACACTTGAGTCAGGGCTTGATATTCATTCGAGCGCCCCACGAACGGGATGTGGAACGCCCCTTCCCGCGCCTCAGCTTGATTCTCAAAATCTGGAATTGGTGCTTCGCTGGAGCGGATGTACGCCAAGACTTCTTCGGTTTCAGAGGAGGGTTCGACGCCTAATTCTTTATCCAACAATTCGCGGCAGGTTTCGTAGGTCTGCAGTGCGGCTGAGCGGTCGCCGTTCAGGAATTGCAAGCGCATGAGACGCTGATAGGCAGTTTCATTCAAACGATCCAGATTCAACCAGCGGTTGACGGTTTCAATGGCGAGTTGGATAAGATGAGTTTCGAGTTGGTAATTTGATAATCGGTCGTGGATCAGGTTCAGGCGTCCCCCAAAAACATTGCGTTGGATGATGACCCAATCGTTGAAAACGGGTGTGTCGGGCAGAGAAAAGGCTTCGAGGAAAGGTCCGCGTGCGGCTTCGACTGCGTTTTGCAAAAGGGCAAGCGAGGGCGGCGCGAGCTGCGTCGGCTGGGTATCGGCTGTCGCTGCTGCTACCAGGTTCAGGTCCAGAAAAGAGGCGCTTGAGGCATTAAATCCGATGCGGTCGCCTTCAATACTCAATAAATCCTCCATCCCCCGAAAAGCGTCCTTGATGCGCGCCAGAGTACTGCGCAAGGCAGACTGTGCCTTACGCGGTTCGCTTTCGGGCCAAAAGATGGCTTGCAGTTTTTCGCGTGGATGAGAGCCAGGTTCGACCACAAGATAAACGAACAAAGCCAACGCCTTGCGTGCGGCGAATTTGATAGGCTGTCCGCCGTGGAATACCTCAGGCGGACCCAGCAGTCTTATTTCCAAACCATCTGACAACCAATTTCTCCGATCCTCCCCTGCCTCTTGTCACGCTCCTGTCACGCTCGCAATGTAGACTGACATCATCGAAATTATCTAATTTAGCAATAAAACACATATCCACATTTGGAGGTGAACCGTCACACTTTAACTCATTATACAGTGAATAACCAACCCGGCAGATTTTAAGAACGCGATTGTGTAAATCAGTTTCATACCACTAATAATTTTTTGTTCTGGCAATGTTATTCCGCTTTGCCAATGTCAGCCTGCGCCTTCCGCTGGTTCCGTTACCATTTTCATTGCAGACCAACAGTGGTGCGCGATCTGAGTCTTTCCAAAGAGAGGTTTTGTCATGTCACAAATTACGCAATTAGGTTCAGGCACCATCTGGGTTTGCAATCACTGCAACATCTGGTGGGGCAGTCAGGTTGGAAATCACCCATCTACTAGTTTTCTGAAGAAGCTCGATGATTCAGGCTTGTTACCTGCCTGGGATGCGTATCGGGGCTGGAGGCTGGTTTTTGAGCAGGCATCGACCTGCTTGGAATGCGGTGACTCCATCGCAGTGCCCGCCTTGCAATCCAATTAAGGATTATTTTAAGAATTTTGGAATGCTATGTGCCGTGTTCGATGCGGTCCATAGGGCTGCATTCCGTTATTTTAGGGCATCCTGTTCTCCTCCAAAGGGAATGCCCGTCTACAAGGGGCTCTGCTGGCGACACAGAGCCCCTTGTCACTCTAATGATGAATGAGTTCGGGAGCTTGTCAAATGAAGGTCGAAATTATTGAGGCTTACAAGTTCCCGCCTGAAATCATTTTCGTCGTTCTGACCGATATTCCGCATCATGTAGATTGGATGGCTGAACCGTTTGAATTGGTTAGCCTAAGCGATGGTCCTGCCAAACTGGGCACAATGTGGGAACAGAACGCAAACCGCTCAGGAAAGAAACTGGTCACATTAAATACGTGCAACGTCTATGAAAAGAATAAAAAGTTCGGGTGGGTATCTAAAAAGCCTTTTCATTCACAGGTCACTTTTTTACTGGAGACAGACCATGATTTAACCAAGCTTACATGGATCGCCGAATCGGAAAAAGCAGGAATCGTTCAGATGGCTGAACCAATGTTGGTCAAGCAGACGAACGAGATGATACGAAAGGCCATGGTACGCTTGAGGGGATACTTGGAAGAGAGACAATCGCATGGCAAATCCGCCTCTTGACCCCAAAAACCACCACACCTGATCTTTGGTCGATAAAACACCGCCTCGCCCAAACGGGCGAATTGGATGGTTTGCTCCGCGTAATATATTCAAATACTCTCTTGTTTTATCGCAGCTCCGCAGCATGAACTTCCCAAAAATTATCATTCAAAAGCAATGATTGCCCCCTCATGAAAAAGTTATACTGTCATAATGATCGAAACGCAGCCAATCGACAAAACCGTGCTTTTACATTTGGCATTCAAGGGGTTGACGGAACGTGAGTTGCAAGAAATGGCAGCCTTGTCGCACATTTCAATGTATCCCCCTGAATATACGTTGTGTCACGAAGGCGCACATGAAGAGGTATTTTATGTTATTGCGGACGGGATCGCCACCATCAGTAAAAACATCAGCGAGCAGGACGGAGAGCGAATTTTAAGAATTGCAAGCAAGGGCGATCTGGTGGGAGAAATGGCGTTGATCCAAAACGTGCCGCGCTCAGCAACTGTGCGCACACTCACAAACTGCACCGTACTGGAGATGGATAAAAAAAGCTTCGAGACCATGCTCAGCCGCAGTCCAAGCATGGCAATCAACATCATCCGCACCACGCTGGACCGCATCCGCGAGAACGACCAAATTGCAATTCAAGATCTGCAAAACACAAACAAAGTACTGCATCACCTTGACCGCAACAAGCTGGAATTCATTCAGGTTGCAGCACATGAACTTCGCACCCCGTTGACTGTCCTAAAAGGATATGTCAATGTGTTGAGTTCCTTCCCTGAAATAAAAAATAATCCCGTACTGGGCGAGGTAATGGATGGGATCATTAAAGGCGCAGACCGCATGCACGAAGTGGTCAACACCATGCTGGATGTGACCCGTATCGATAGCGAGACATTAAAGATCCGCAGCGCACCTGTGCCATTAAAAGGAGTGATCACTGAAACAGCCCAAATCATTTCCAAAGCCGCCGCGGAACGCAACATTGAATTGATCGTCGAGCAGGATCCGAATACGCCAAACATTAACGCCGACCCCAGCCTGGTCCAAAAAGCCTTATATCATTTGATTGTTAATGCGATTAAATATACACCCGATGGCGGCAAAGTAACCATAAATTCGTATCCAATCATCATGGATATAGATACACCAGGCGTTGAAATCAGCGTCAAAGATACGGGTATCGGTTTGGATGCCGAACACCACGAATTGATATTTGAGAAGTTCTATCAAGTCGGGGAGGCGACGGTACACTCATCCGGGAAAACTACGTTCAAGGGCGGCGGACCTGGTTTGGGGCTGGCGATTGTACGCGGTGTGGCACGGTCGCACGGCGGAAAGACCTGGGTGGAAAGTTTGCGGCACGACGAAACCAATTTCCCCGGCAGCACATTTTATTTACAGCTACCGATTGACCCGCCAGCTTCTTCGAGCAAATAACAATCAAAAGGCTTTCCAATAATTGGAAAGCCTTTTGATTTAGATCACTATAAAGACTAGCGCCTGTCTTTTTTATATGGGGTGCTATATAATCATTAAAAATGGAGATCAATATGGCTACACATCATGCCAATTCACAAATACACAACCACCCTGCAGAGATCCTGCAAAAATTAATTCAATTCGATACCACCAACCCTCCGGGGAACGAAGCCGCATGCATCGCTTATATTCGCGGATTGTTGACAGAAGCAGGAATCGAATCCACCGTTCTCCAGAAAACAGCGGATCGCCCAAATTTGGTTGCTCGCTTGAAAGGCGCAGGGAAAGCAAAGCCCATCCTGATGTACGGCCACGTGGATGTGGTTACAACAGAAAATCAAAAATGGGATCATCCACCATTTGAAGGAAAGGTCGTGGATGGGATGGTCTGGGGACGCGGCGCACTGGACATGAAAGGCGGCGTGGCCATGATGGTGGCTGCCTTCCTGCGTGCAAAAGCCGAAGGGTTGCAGCCTGCCGGGGATATTTTGCTGGCAATTGTCAGCGATGAAGAAGCGGGCGGCGATTTCGGCGCAAAATTCCTCGTGGAAGAACATCCAGAATTATTCAAGGATATTCGCTACGCCATCGGCGAATTTGGCGGGTTCACGCTGCAAATCGGCAAAAAACGTTTTTATCCAATTATGATCTCGGAAAAGCAGATTTGCTGGATGAAAGCAATCGTCCGAGGACAAGGCGGACACGGCTCTATGCCTGTGCGCGGCGGTGCAATGGCGCAGCTTTCGCAAGTGCTCAAACGATTGGATGAAAACCATACGCCTGTGCATATCACGCCTCCAGCGCAAATGATGGTGGAAGCGATGGCTTCCGCGCTTGGCGGTGTGCAAGGATTGCTGCTTGGACAATTGAACAACCCCCTGTTGACGCAATCCATTTTGAATGCGCTTGGCGAACGCGGGCGAGTCTTTTACCCGCTTTTTCACAATACAGTCAGCCCTACCATCCTGAATGGCAGCACAAAAATAAATGTGATACCCAGCGAAATTTCTCTTGAACTGGATGGGCGACTGCTGCCAGGTTTTAAACCTGAGGACATGGTCAATGAACTGCGCCCAATTGTTGGAAAGGATGTTGAGCTTGAGATCGTTCAATTTGAATCGGGACCATCCGAACCGGACATGGGGATGTTCAAGATGTTTTCCCAGATCCTGCGTGAAGCGGACCCTGAGGGCATTCCAATTCCCCTGCTTCTGAGCGGCGTCACCGATGGGCGCTTTTTCACCAAACTTGGCATTCAGACGTACGGCTTCCTGCCGCTCACCCTCCCCGAAGATTTTAACTTTACAGCAACCATTCACGCAGCGAACGAGCGCGTTCCCGTCGCTGCCATCGAGTTTGGCACAAACGCAATCTACAAAGCACTAGAAAGATTCAGTTGAAATTAACAGGGATGTGGTTCAATCCATCTGTTACAAAATCAAATTTAGAGGAACACAATCATGAACATTCTCGGAATTGACGTAGGCGGATCAGGCATCAAAGGCGCGCCCGTAGACATAGAAACCGGCGAAATGCTGACAGAGCGGATTCGCGTTAAGACGCCCAAAAAGGGGGAGCCTGAGCCCATTGCGGAAGTTGTCAAGCAGATCGCGCAATCTTTTAACTGGAACGGTCCAATCGGGATTGGCTTCCCTGCGCCGATCAAAGGCGGAGTCACCTTAATGGCAGCCAACGTCTCTGAAAAATGGGTCGGCACCAACGCAGACGAGCTCTTTACCAAAGTCACTGGCTGTGAATGCACCCTGATCAATGATGCGGATGCGGCTGGGCTGGCTGAGATGGCCTTCGGCGCGGGACGCGGCCAACCTGGGACAGTCATCATGATTACCCTCGGGACAGGCATAGGCACGGCGATCTTTCACCGCGGACAGCTGATCCCCAACACGGAGTTTGGCCACCTCGAAATAAACGGCGTCGACGCCGAATTTCGCGCTTCCGCCTTCGCCCGAGAACGCGACAAACTCTCCTGGAAAAAATACGCAAAAAGAGTGAATCGATATTTGAACACCATGGAAAAACTTTTCTGGCCGGATCTATTCGTCATCGGCGGCGGAATCAGCAAAGACTCTGAAAAATTCCTGCCATTGCTCACCATTGATACGCCCGCCGTACCCGCACAATTATTGAACGGGGCGGGCATCGTCGGCGCGGCCCTGGGCGCTTTGCACAAATAGCAAGCTCAGCCGACAGGAGCAAAATGGCTCACAAAAAAATCCCAATGGAGCACGACAAGAAGATCGCGCTCGTGGCGCATGACAACAAAAAACGAGACTTGATCGAATGGGCAAAATTCAACCGCGACCTGCTCGCACACCATCAAGTTTACGCAACAGGCACGACCGGGAAAATCCTGGAACAGGAGCTCGGCTTCAAGATCATCAAGCTCAAAAGCGGACCGCTCGGCGGCGACCAGCAGATCGGCGCGAAGATCGTGGAAAACAAGATCGATTTCCTCATCTTCTTCTGGGATCCGCTGGAGCCCCAGCCGCACGACCCTGACGTGAAGGCACTCCTGCGCATGGCTGTGGTCTGGAACATCCCCATCGCCAACAACCGCGCTTCAGCAGATTTTATGATCTCCTCTCCCCTCATGGACGGCGAGTATGACCGCCTCGTACCCGACTACGAAAACTATGTCTCCAGGAAAATAGATCTGGGTGACGCGGTGAAGTAGCAAGCATTACAGATGCGGATTCAGCGCAAACAAATGCCGCAGATTCAGCAAACAAGCTAAGCCGCGGAAAGAAGCGCAGCACTCCATTCTAAACCTTCACAATTTATAGTAAAATTAAGCCCGTTGGGGCGATGGCGGAATCGGCAGACGCAACAGACTTAAAATCTGTCGTTGGTAACAACGTGAGGGTTCGACCCCCTCTCGCCCCACTCAATGTCATTGCGAGCATCTCGCAATGACATCTTCATCAAAAAGGCAGCCATGTTCTTTACCCGTCAACAACTTGAAGAGATCGAAGACAAAAGCCTGGCACCCTACGGAATGCGCAGCAGGGATACCAAAGGCCGCGCCTATCTCGACGGCGAGCCTGAATACCGC
>JACZJB010000128.1 GCA_014860805.1 Anaerolineales bacterium | reverse complement strand
TGCCGGGCTTTTGACCAGTTCCCACTCGTAACCAAAAAGCATGTCGAAGTAACCCATGTCCCATTGGGTGGGATTGGGCTTCCAGGCGCCTTCGATGCCGCTGGATGTGGTATGAACGCCCACACCGGTTCCTAATTTGTTTTTCCAGCCAAGACCCATTTCTTCCAATGGGGCAGCTTCTGGTTCCGGTCCGACCAGTTTCGGGTCGCCTGCGCCGTGCGCCTTGCCAAAGGTATGTCCACCGGCGACAAGCGCAACGGTTTCTTCATCGTTCATCGCCATACGGGCGAAAGTCTCACGCACATCACGCCCCGAAGCGACAGGGTTAGGATTGCCATTGGGGCCTTCGGGGTTGACATAGATCAGACCCATCTGCACAGCCGCCAGCGGATTCTCCAGATCGCGTTCGCCGCTGTAGCGTTTGTCGCCCAACCAGGTGTCTTCGTTGCCCCAGTAAATATCTTCTTCTGGCTGCCAGATATCGGCACGTCCGCCGCCGAAACCGAAGGTCTTGAATCCCATCGACTCGAGCGCCACGTTGCCCGCCAGAATCATCAGGTCAGCCCAAGAGAGTTTGTTGCCATATTTTTGTTTGATGGGCCACAGCAGGCGGCGTGCCTTGTCAAGGCTGATGTTGTCAGGCCAGCTATTGACTGGCGCAAAACGCTGATTGCCCGTTCCGCCTCCGCCGCGTCCATCTGCGGTGCGGTACGTCCCCGCGCTGTGCCAGGCCATGCGAATCATCAATCCGCCATAGTGACCCCAGTCAGCAGGCCACCACTCTTGCGAATCGATCATCAGCTTGGCAAGGTCTTTCTTGACCGCAGCCAGGTCGAGCTTTTTGAATTCTTTGGCGTAATCAAAATCAGGTCCCATTGGATTGGAGGCGGGTGCGTGCTGGTGCAAAATATTCAGGTTGAGTTGATTGGGCCACCACTCACGGTTGGATGTTCCCCGGCTGGCAGATGTCATGCCAGCATGTCCAGTAACAGGGCAATTGCTTTCTTCGCTCATTGTTTTTCTCCTTGTAGTGATTGAGACATAGTAGATATGTCAAATATTCTGCTCTCATTGTACAGCCTTGGATTATAGATGTAAAATATAGGATACCTATACATCTCATAGCCAGAGACTATAACAGAGAAACATTTATGGAAATCCACCAACTCACTTACTTTGTCGCTGTCGCTGAGACGGGAAGCTTCAGCCGCGCCGCCGAACGATGCAATATCACTCAGCCTTCCCTCAGCCAGCAGATCATGAAATTGGAACAAGAATTGGGCGAAGCCCTTTTTGAACGCCTCCCTCGCAAAGTGGTGCTTACCGACGCAGGCAGGATTCTTTTGCCGCGGGCAATAAGTATCCTTGGAGATCTTCAAGATATCAAGCACACTCTCAATCAAAATGTGGACGCGGGTCATGGCTTGCTGCATGTCGGTTTTATTCCCACCATTGCACCGTTCGTTTTACCGCGCGTGATCAAGCGCTTCAGCCAGGAATATCCCAATGCGCATCTCACAGTACAAGAAGACATCACCGAATCCCTTGTGCGCGATCTCGTGGACGGAAAACTGGATATTGGCATTACCAGCATGCCCATTCACAACAAGTTGATCCGTACACAGGAGCTGCTCACTGAACCTTTGCTGGTTGCATCTTCGCGAAAAAATGACATCATCACCCGCGCATCCATCCGCGTAAAGGAATTGGATGACTTCCCGTTTATCGCGCTTAGCGAAATGCACTGTCTCGGCGAACAGATACAATCATTTTGCCACTTACAGGGGTTGGAGTTAAAAGTAGTCTGCGATACGTCTCAATTAACCACCGTACAAAACTGTGTTGCATTTGGGTTGGGTGTTTCGCTCATTCCACGAGCAATGGCCCTCAGCGATACTACCAATCGCATTACGTATCGAACCTTGAGCGATACTTCACCGCAAAGAAAGATCGCTGCAGCAACCCGCATAGACCGAACCCCATCTTTCCTGGCCCAAAAATTTATTGAGATCGTCCGCGAGGAATATCCCTCCTAGAGATTATTCCCAATCTCTTGTACCGGAGAGGAAAGCCTTCCCCGGCATTATCTTCTTGCCAGCAGGCTGGACCTCATCCAGAACCAATGCCCCATCTGCAGACATGACCGCGGGTCTTCCATCAAGCCTGAACCTGCTTCCAATACTCAAGCCTTTCCCTTCGCCGATAGATGCCCGCGTAACTTTTAGTATGTTTCCATTCCACTCAAACCACGCCCCCGGCCACGGATTCATGGCCCGCACAAGCCGCTCCAATTCGATAGCAGGGTGGGCAAAATCCAGCAAGCCATCCTGTTTCTTCAACATGGGTGCGTAGGTTGCGCTTTCTGCAGGCTGTGGAGTCGGTATCAGTTTGCCGTCCAAATATTCGGGCAGGGTTTCCATGAGGAGATTCGCCCCCAGCGTGGATAATGTTTGAAAAACAGTACCCGCTGTATCGTCCCGCCGGATGCGAATGCTTTTCTTTGCCAGCATGGGACCGGTATCCAATCCCACATCCATTTTCATGATGGTTACACCGGTTTCCGTATCCCCTGCAAGGATGGCGGCGTTGATGGGCGCCGCGCCGCGCCAACGAGGAAGGAGCGAAGCGTGGATGTTGATACATCCATATTGTGGTAAGTCAAGCACATCTTTTCGCAGAATTTGTCCGAATGCAGCAACAACGATAAGGTCGGGTTCCCATTCATGGAGTTTTTGCATTGCTTCGGGTTCGCGCAATTTTTCAGGTTGAATGACGGGAATGTTCAATTCCTGTGCAAGGGTTTTGACCGGAGGCGCTTTCAATTCGCGCCCGCGCCCGGCAGCACGGTCAGGCTGGGTAACCACTCCCACTACCTGATATTGTGCAGCGAGCAAACGCAGTGCGGAAAGCGAAAAATCCGGCGATCCCATGAATACGATTCTGATGGACATAATAAAATTTTACTGCCTTTTTGTGAAAATCGATACATGAACCTAAAGACGGTGACTATGGATGAAGTGCAGTATGGTACTAAAGTACGAAGTAATTAGTTTGCGTTTTGAGTTGAAAGGCTGTAAAATACTGCAAATCAAAACCCAACTTATTCGGAGGAATAAATCATGTCTCAAGAATCAATGAATCCTGAAATCACCAGCGACGACAAACTGTGGGCAATGCTCAGCTACTTAATCCCTGTGATCGCTGTCGTCGTCCTCTTTATGGAGGATAAGAAATCCCGTCCTTATGTCAAATTCAGCGCCGTTCAATCCATTGTCGCCACTGTGGTTATTTCCATTATTGCCACTGTGACATTTGGCTGCGGCGCCATTTTGATCTTTGCACAACTCTATTGGGCCTATCAGGCGTATCAGGGTGCAGATATCAAGATTCCGTTCATCAGCGATTTCATTCGCAATCAGGGCTGGGCGTAAATTTCCCCGTTTCACAAAAAAAAGACTCGCGGCAAGCCGCGAGTCTTTTTTTGTTTATTAGCTGGGTTACGGGATGCTTCCAGAAATATCCGTGCCAAGCCTGATCTCGATATCCACGCTCGAGTTCGGGTCAGGGTTGAAGCGGATCTGTCTGTCAGATAATCCAAAGACACCCTGCATCCATTTGATCGTATACAGCTTGGGACCATATACGACAATAACCGTCTGGCTGTAACTTTCCGGAGAAGGGGCGACCTCGGTCACGTTCATGCCATAGGATTGGAAGAATGAGCCTGCACGCTGCTCCAGACCCGTGAAAGTTCCGTCCATAATACGCACGCGCGCGCCTTCGTCACGCATGGCTTGCGTAATGAGATTAACATCCGTATTGCCGGATGGAACCGCAAGGGGGCTAAGGGGACCGGATGCAGTGAAGATATCGTCGCGCAATACACGGATCTTATCCGCAATGGGTTTCATGATGCTGGCAGGTTCGCCGCCGAGAATCACGCTGTCAAATGTGACCATGGTGGTGTCGATCACACCGGACTTAATGCTTTCGTAATCAATGTCCTTGGCAAGCACGGCGAGTTTAAGGGCATCCTCAAAAGACATGTTGGTTTGAATGCCGTAGGAAAGTTCCTGATACATTTGCGGAGCTTGGGCAATAAACGTCGGGAAATATTCCGGGTCAAGCACCTTGTCTCGTATAGCCAGGACCACTTCCTGTTGACGTCTGGCACGGTCAAAATCGCCGCCGGAAGTGTGGCGGTTGCGGGCATACGCCAGCACCCTCCAGCCCTGACAGAGTTCACGGGTACCGCCGGGTGTTAGGACAACTTTGTCCGTTCCCCCACCGATCGGATCAAGGATCATCTTTTCAGTAGGGTTAACATAGATACAACCGATCCAATCCATTGCATCGATGAACACAGTGAAATCGACCTGCAAGTAATAATCCACGGGAACGCCAAGGAATTGGGAGACGGTCTTCATGGCAAGCCCGGGGCCTCCGCCCGGCAAGTTATTGCCCTCTCCACTGGAATACGCTGTGTTTATACGGCTATATCCAAAACCTGGAATGTTGACCCACATATCACGCGGAATCGACAACATACCGGCAGTTTTGCTAAGCGGATCAATCGTCACCAGCATCATCGTATCGGAGCGCGGCGGACCGCTTTGCGCATCCAGATCACGCGCATCCAAGCCAATGAAAAGAATGTTGAT
The DNA here is from genome assembly GCA_014860805.1 of Anaerolineales bacterium. GTDB lineage: Bacteria > Chloroflexota > Anaerolineae > Anaerolineales > Villigracilaceae > Villigracilis. The sequence continues at coordinate 5,359 of JACZJB010000128.1, read as the reverse complement.
GCGGCTGGCTCCATCCCAGGAAGGCGGCAGTTCAGGGGCGGCTATTGGCGCAGGCGGCAAAACCTCAGGGGGCAAAGGTGTCCCCTCTTCATTCAAGACAATTTGATCGCCCGTGTCTGAAGTAATACCACAGGCGGCGGGCGCAATACCCGGCAGCTGGGTCAGGTTCCAACATTGGGTCAGGTTGTTCGCAAAGATAAAAGCACCTATTCCCAGTGCAACAGTGATCACCCAAAAAATAATCTGCCCAACTGAAAGACGTCCCAATTTGGGAAATTTTAATTTTTTCAAGAATTCAAATCTATTCATTGTTTTCAAAAACCTCAGGGCTTAATATATACCATATCCAGCCCAAGTCGTTCCAGGCCTTCCTTTGCCCAATACTGTAAAAGAGCGGATTCTTCGCCCATACATTTCATCATGATAGGAATGGCGCGATGATCTCGAATTTCAGAGAGCGCGCGCAGCGCAATAACACGGATGCCTGTCGGCGCCTCTTGCATGACTTTGAGCAGGCTCGGCACCGAAGAGCTTCCAATTTTCACGAGGGCATTTCCTGCCAAACCCGCTGTAAGTGTATCTTCATCCGCCAGGGTGCGGATAAGAGCCTCTACTGCATCTTCGTGCGGATGGTTGCACAAGGCGAGGGCGGCGGCGGCACGCACTTCCGGCGCTGAGTCGCTCAGAAGCGGAATCAGGTCAACGGTTTGAGTATGAGGCGAGGCGGCGAGGGCACGAACTGCCCACCAGCGTACATCCGTATCTTTGGAGCGGGTTAACTCAAGCAGGGCGGGAAGAGCCGCCGATCCCATGTTAATAATTTCAGGGATTGCCCTTTCAGCGCGTTCATCATCGCCGCTGGCCAGATCCGCCAGAAGGTCTTTCATTTTCTATTTTGCTGGCGGAGGAACAGGAAGCGCGTCCTGCGCGGTGTTAATCCACTTATCGCCTTCGTCAATTAACATGACGGGGATGTCATCCACGATCGGGTATTTGCGCCCACAGTCCTGGCAAATCAGCCACGCATCTTTGTGCAATACAAGCATGCCCTCTTTTTCACGGACACAATTGGGGCAACGTAAAATTTCAAGCAGTTCTGAACTGACCATAAAGTCTCCTTTTTCAGGAAAAGATTGTACCATGCGGAAAGATTAGGTACTTGGCTGGCAAAGTTTGCTTTTCTTGGCAGCCTGTTCGGGGTCTTCGGTGCCCGGGCCGTATTGGCAGACAGCCTGCCAGGGTTCGTAATGCGTATTGAAACGATCAGTAAAATAAATCTGCCCGTTTCGCCACACCGTACGATCCACGGTCACATCTGCGCCTTGAGCGGCATAATCCACCTGAGAAATCTGATTGACTTTGAATTCGGGATTCTCTTCAAAAAGCGGAGGCGGAGGCGGGACAACATTTGACGGCCCGGTCGTTTCCCAGGTGACGCTGCGCCCGTCTGAAGTGGAGTAGATCTTCCATGTAATGGTGCGGGCGCTTTGATTTACATAGGTCTCCATCAACAGCCAGTAGGGCGTGTCGTTCTGGAATTTAAAATCCACAAGCGGGAAATAGACTGTGGCGTCCAAACCGGCAAATTTGGTATCGATTGAGCCGCTCGCATTCATCTCATAGTAGGACACCCGATAGGCATGGGAATATCTTTCCACCACCGGGAAGCCAGCAAAAAACACCGTGCGGAACAACGTAGTGCTGACCTGACATACCCCGCCGCCCACCCCTTTGATGGTACGCCCTCCATAAATAATGAGGGCTTCGGCAAAGCCGTTTTCAAGGCTGACATCGCCAAGTTCATTGCCCATGGAGAAAGTCTCGCCGGGCGCAACCAGCAAGCCGTGATATCGCTCTGCAGCCGCGACAATATTTTGAATCCGCGCGGCGCTGGAACCGTAAAAATAGGTTGTCTGTTCCGCGATCAATTGCGTGATGCCTAGCTCTGTGCCGCTGGCGGTATCCACAACCGCAGGAGCTTGTTCGGCAACGACCACTGCAACCGAATGCTCGCCGCGCAGCAAGGCATCGTTGATGGCATGGATGCTGGCTTCCACATCCATGACGCGGCCAATGGTGGATGCTGAAATCGGTTCGATCTGACCCGTTTCATCGTTAAATACGAAGCGGGCATTCGCAGGATTTTGATCCACCAGAACTTTCAGGTCGCTCAAGGATTCACGTAATTTATTTGGGTCCAGACCTACCTGCATTTCAACAACGCCGGCATTATCCACAGTGTTGACTGACAGCATGTTCGCGACAATGGGAACATCGTACGTCCATGGACCGGGGTCGCCTTCACGGAAATTTGGTACAGAAATGGTCAACGGCTGGCTGAGAATACGGCGGGCGGCTTCTGCCTGCGAAGAAACATCCAATAGTTTTGGCGCAGTTTCCTGAATGACAAGCGGCACTTCCCCATCTCGAAAGGATTGCAGCTGCGCGCCGAGATAAATTAACGTAGCATCAAGATTTAGCGAACGTCCCAAACGGCCGGGCTCAGAAACGACGTTCGTTCCTTCCACGCGGAGGCTTGCTTCCACCACCGATTGATCCACCTGCGCTGCGATATTCTGCAGATAGGTGTAAGCCACGCGTTGATCAAAAATAACAACGGGGGCAACATCTGCACCGAGTCCGCGGGCGCTGATCTGTCCTGACAGCGCTGAGAACAAGCCGCCTTTGCGTCCAAATTCATAGGCAGCAATGGCGCTGGCAGACGGGTCGAAGACCATGCCTAATTCAGCAGGAGACGCAAGCCACACTTTGTCTGCGTCGCGGAACAATACTTTACCGGTAATGGGATAGGAAAGCGTCTGACTTAATTTCAACGCAGCATCATTTGGGGAAAGGCCGGAGATATCCACGCCGGCGACAGAGACGCCGGGGAATACTCTCCCTGCATATGCCAATTGATAACCAATCATCCACAAGATGACGATGGCGGAAAAGAGAATCAATCCGCCTGCGAGCGCAGCCAGGATCTGCCTGAATAAATTGCCACGTACATTTAATGCATTCATGGAAATGATTATAACGAAAAAATTGGCCTCGATTGTGATGTTTATCTAAGTTTTTGATTAATAACCTGAGATACGCCGCGTTTCCTGGCGGGTATTTCACGGTACAATCTGAGCTTCCGGAGGAGCAGATGCTCGAAGATCAGGTATTTAATGAAGAAAAACCCAAACGGAATTGGACGATTTGGCTGGCAGCAGGCGGATGTCTGGTATTCCTCTGCGCGGTTGTTTTTGTAGGTGCGCTGATCTTCGTTGGACCAGACATTGTGCAGCGTTTTTTTCCTGCCAATGTTCAAGTAGCCGAAGAACTTCCACGGGCAGTGACACAAAGCAACAGCATGGGCGATCCACACGCCCCAGTCTACATTGTGGAGTACGGCGATTTTCAATGTCCCTACTGCCTGAAATTTTGGGAAGAGACCGAGCCGCAATTAATCAAAGAATATGTAAACACTGGCAAAGTGTATTTCGAATATCGGTCATTTCCAATCCTTGGACCTGAATCTTTTACAGCAGCAGAGGGAGCTTATTGCGCAGGCGACCAGAACAAGTTTTGGGAATTCCATGATACGCTTTTTACCAACTGGACAGGTGAAAATGTGGGGGATTTTACCCAGGAAAAATTGATCCAATATGCAAAAGCATTGAACCTGAATTCAGCAAAATTCGAATCCTGCCTGAGCGAGGGGAAATACAAAGAGAAAGTGGAGCAGGATAAGGCGCAGGGAGATGCGGATGGCGTCCATGCCACGCCGACGTTTTTCATCAACGGTCTCAAAGTGGAAGGCGCTCAGCCTTTTGAAATCCTGAAAAAATATATCGAAGATGCATTGAACGGAAAATTAAATACTGAGAATGGATAATCCAAATCAATGAAGCCGTCAAAAATTCATTTTCAAAACGAGCAGTTTACGCTTATTCAGGGTGATGTACTGACGACGGAATTCATCGCCGAAAGCAGCGTGGACCTCATCGTCACGTCGCCGCCTTACAACGTGGACATTCAATATAACTCGCACAAGGATGATGTTTCGTATGCAGAGTACCTGGAGTTCAGCAAGAAATGGATGACGCGCTGTTTCGATTGGCTGAAAGATGACGGGCGTTTTTGTTTAAATATTCCGCTGGATAAAAACAAGGGCGGGCAGCAAAGCGTTGGCGCAGATCTGACCACGATTGCAAAGCAGATCGGCTTTCAATATCATTCGACCATCATTTGGAATGAGGGCAACATTTCACGCAGAACAGCCTGGGGTTCATGGATGAGCGCATCCGCACCGTATGTCATCGCGCCTGTGGAGTTGATCGTGGTGCTGTATAAAAAGAATTGGAAGAAAACAAGCGGAAGCAAAGTATCTGATGTGGACAGGCAGGAATTTATGGATTGGACGAACGGCATGTGGACCTTCAACGGCGAAAGCAAAAAGAAGATCGGACATCCCGCGCCCTTCCCCATTGAACTGCCGCGCCGATGTGTAAAACTTTTCAGTTATGTGGGTGACGTGGTGCTCGACCCGTTTTGTGGAAGCGGGACGACATTAATTGCAGCGGTCTCCAACAACCGCAAAGGCATCGGCATCGACGTGGATAAAAAATATTGCGAGCTGGCACAAAAAAGAATTGCGGAAAACATCTCCGCACCGCAAGTTGAGTTTCCCAAGAAGAAGAAATAATGCAGTCCGTTAATTCCAAAAACCGTTTCGACAAAAAAGATTCGCTTGAATTGGGTGACAACGCCGAGGAACTTTTCATCCTTATGGCTGTCAGACTCGGCTGGAAAATTTCCGCTTCCACCAAAGAGCAAAACATTGACGAGCATTGGGATTACCTGATCGAAAAAAATAACGAGCAATTCAACGTGGAAGTGAAAGCCGAAAAGCGCATTGAACGAAAGGACAATCACTCTCAAACCAACTTCACCTGGGTGGAACTTCGCAACGTGCGCGGCAAGGTCGGCTGGCTGTTCGGCAAAGCGGACTTGATCGCCTTTGAAAAGGATAAAACTTTTTTCTTCGTCAAACGGCTGGACTTGCTCGCGCTGGTCAATCAAAAAGTAAATCTTGTGGCAAAGGTCAAATCCGCAAAAGACGCGCTTTACAAAATCTACACCCGCGAAGGGCGCAAGGACAAACTCACCCTGCTCCCCACCAGCGACATCGAACCCATCAAATTCATGGAATGGAAGAAATGACAAAAAGACTGGCGACATTATTGTTTACAACGATCTTTCTGACGGCATGCAATCTCGCTTCAACCCCGACCTCGCAGCCTGTTCCCGTTACCGAGGAATTTGTCCAACCCGCCACATTCACCCTCGAACCTGCAACCCCTATGCC
>JACZJB010000127.1 GCA_014860805.1 Anaerolineales bacterium | reverse complement strand
GTTAAAGGTCAAGCGAGCTGCCAGGAATCGCTCCAAATATCATAAACAGGGCAGTTGCGCCTGTACCGACGTAAAACGAATCTGTTTATAATTGTACAGGATTTTGTATAACATGACTATCACGAATAATGTCACAAGATTTTTGGATGCGCGCAAGGTGAAATATGCGGTGCATGAAGTGCCTGCTGAAAAACTTGGCGCGCTGGAAGTTGCGCAATTGATGGGTGTGCCTGCGGAACAGGTCTTCAAAACCATTGTCACAAAGCGTGAAAAAGGAAAGCCTGTTTTGGCAGTGATTCCTGGCCCGCGCGTTGTGGATTTGAAGTTGCTGGCTGGATTTTTGGGCGAGAAGAAAATGCACCTGCCCAGCGAACGCGAAGCCGAGCAGTTGACGGGTTTGCAGGCGGGGGGCATTTCTCCGCTGGCGCTGATCAATAAAGGCTTTCAGGTGGTGATCGATGCTGCGGCTCAGTCCTTCGATGAGATCTATATCTCGGGCGGGCAGCGTGGAATGGATATTCGATTGGGGGTTGCAGACCTGGCGAATTTGGTGCGCGCGAAGTTCGGTGCAGTCAGCAGGCTGGAATAAATTAAATCAGAAAGCCATCAATATGTAATGAAATCTCCTGCAAACCCCTCGTTGACCCACACCGTATAACGTCCGTTGGAATAAACGCCCAGCAGCAGGCTGGCTTCAAATTGCTGAAATACGTTGTCGCAATTAATATCTGTGTTGACCAGGCTGTACACCTCAATGTAAATTTGATAATCTTTGTTGGGCGGGGCAACATTGATCCTTAGTTCGTTGCAGACGCTTGGCACCGAGCCTGAAATAATCACCTCCACGCGAAAAGGATCAAGGTCAAAACGCTCGATCAGATTCGTGCTGTTGATGATCGCTCCTGCCAATTTCAGGCTCACATCGCTGGTTTGCGGCCTGTACGGATTTTCCTCCACCTGAATCATCACAGGGGCGGCTATTGTTGGCGGCGGTGTAGAAGTGGGGACGGGGAGGCAGGATGTTACTACCAGAACCAGAAGGATATAAACGAGTCTCTTGTTTTTCACGGTTCGTATCTCTTTAATCTGACCTGCTCAAACAAGTGTGGAGCCACCACATAGATTCCGCGTCCGCTCACAGCGACGGTTGAATCGGCTAATTTGATCTCGCCTGTCGAGAAGATTTTTCTCTCGTCCACTTGCGTGATGCGCGCTTCGAGCGCCAGCGTTTGATAGAGAGGGAGCGGTTTGTGATAATTGATTTCAAGGTTAACTGCAGCTACTTTATGTCCTGCCGCCCAGACGACAAGTCCCATGGCTTCATCCAGAATTGCTGCAGAGGCTCCGCCGTGAGTGTGCCCAGGCGGGCCCTGATGCGCTTCATTAAGAGTGAATTCCGAGGTGAGTACGCCGTCATCGTCTACGAACATGGTAATGCCGATGCCATGCGGATTTTCTGTGCCGCAGACAAAGCACCAGCCGTGATAGGGAATTTGTCTTTTCATGCTTAATATTTTATCCGCTTTCGTGCTAGAATCCACAAATGATGATCCGCGTCAAACTGATCGCCAATTACCGCGAAGCTCTTCCGCCTGAAGCGAAGCATGGCGTGGTGGAACTGGACGTCCCGAACGGGACAACGGTCTATGATGCGATTTCGCGCTTCGATATTCCTCTCAATGATGAAAGTGTGATCGTGTTGAATGGCCTGACCGTGGATATGAATACGCCTCTTGTTGAAGGTGATATGGTCACGGCATTTTCAGCGATCGCTGGCGGATAGTTTTTTCTGCTCAGGAAAAGACTTTTCACATTCTTCATCTTCATAATCCATCCTTTTAAGGAGAACTCCCATGTACGGCTGGCACCTCAGAATTCTACGTGTAAACCTCACAACGCATAAAGTCACAACCGAAGATGTTGACCCGAAGATCGCGCGCGATTACCTTGGCGGGCGCGGATGGGCGATCCATTATCTTTACAAAGAGATGGATCCGATGGTTGATCCGCTCTCTCCAGAGAATGTTCTGATATTTGCCACAGGCCCGTTAACTGCAACACCGGCACCGACGGGCAACCGCTATATGGTGGTGACCAAATCTCCATTGACGGGGGCGCTGGCACACTCCAATTCAGGCGGCGAATTCCCGACATGGATGAAGCGCACGGGATTCGATATGTATATTTTTGAAGGAAAGTCGCCTGAGCCTGTGTATCTGTTTGTGAACGAGGATCAGATCGAGGTCAGGCCTGCGGCGCATGTTTGGGGAAAGGATGTGCATGAGACCACAGATATCCTAAAAGCAGAAACATCTGAAGAAGCGAGAGTCGCTTGTATTGGGCAGGCGGGTGAGAATCTCGCCTTGATGGCAGCCATCATGAATGACAAGCATCGCGCTGCGGCTCGCTCCGGGGTGGGGGCGGTGATGGGAAGTAAAAATCTCAAAGCTGTGGTGGCGATGGGGAATAAAAACCCAGCGCTTCATAACCCTGAGGAAATGCGCGCGTTGAGCGTGGACACATCCAAGAATGTGGGGGCGGATGTAAAGAAGGGCTCGAACATGCGCATTTACGGAACGTCGTATGTTCCGCAAGTGACCAACACACTTGGCATCTTGCCGACGCGAAATTTTTTGCAAGGCACGTTTGAAGGCGTGAATAATATTGATGGTGACGCGCTCAAGAATCAGTATTTGATCCGTCACACACCTTGTTATCGCTGCCCGCTTTCGTGTGGACGCCTTACCGAAGTGCCCGACGGTCCATATAAAGGCAAGGGTGAAGGCCCGGAATATGAGACGATTTCATCGCTTGGGACGGGCTGCGGCGTCAGCAACCTTGCGGCGCTCGTCAAGGCGAATTATCTGTGCAATGAATACGGCATGGATACGATCACTACCGGCATGACAATCGCCGTTGCGATGGAAATGTATGAGAAGGGATACATATCTGAAGAGGTCATCGGCATGCCGTTGAAGTTTGGCGACCATGATGCAATGATCGCAATGATCAGGAAGATGGCGTATCGCGAAGGCTTTGGAAATGACCTTGCGCAAGGCAGTTACCGGCTTGCGGAAAAATATGGCCATCCCGAACTGGCTGTTACCACACGTAAACAGGAGTTTCCAGGCTACGATCCGCGCGGCTCGCAGGGTATGGGCTTGTTATACGCTACATCCAACAAAGGAGCATCCCACATGGAAGGTGACGTGGCGTACGAAGAAGTCTTTGGTGTGCCCGTCAAAGAGAATCCGCTGACAACTGAAGGGAAGCCCGAGCTCGTCAAGCATTTTGAAGACTCTTTTGCGCTGATGGACAGTTCTGGTTTGTGTGTCTTCGTTGCCATCCGCTATGCTTTCAATAAGGATCGTATGATCCTGCCGCAGCGCCTCGCGGAGATGATGAATTTTTCCACAGGCGCCGGCTACACACCTGAAGAAGCGCTTAAAGCCGCTGAACGTGTTTATAACCTTGAGCGCATGTTCCTGATCAAGGCAGGTTCTGTTCCCGAGAACGACACGCTCCCGTATCGTATGCTGCATGAGCCGCTGCCTGATGGCCCGGCCAAAGGCAAGGTTGTGGAACTGGATAAGATGCTTCCCGAGTTTTACAAACTTCGCGGTTGGGACGAAAAAGGGTATCCCACCAAAGAGAAGTTGATTGAACTCGAATTGCCATTGAATTAAAAAGATAAAGCGGACGTGTCAAACGCCCGCTTCTTTCTTAATGCAGGCTTGTTACCATTTCCTGAAATAGGATATTATCCCTGCCATGGCTGACTCAGAAGACTCTCCAGCTACTGTTTTATGCAAATCCTGCGGATTGTGCTGCACTGGCCATTTGTTTCTTTGGGCGAGACTAAAATCGTCCGAGTTGAATTCCTCTCAAGCAGTAGGGTTGCACGTCATTCGAGACGACCCGCGTCAACGAGGCTTCACTTTGCCGTGTCCGCTATGGAAGGGACAATGCACGATCTATTCCTCTCCGGATTGTCCGCGGGTATGTCATTCCTATAAATGTAAATTGCTCAAAGAACTTGATAATGAAGATATTTCACTGCCAGATGCCTTGCCTGTCATTCAACAAGCAAAAGCAATGATTAAGGAAGTTGAGACGTTTTTACCTGATTCAAGGAATGGCAGTTTTCGGCAGCGCTTGGTGGCGCATTTAGAGCTTATGGAAAAAGCTACAAAAAAGGGGAGTCTCGAACTAGAGTTTCAACGGAAAGCAGAAGAGTTGCTGAAATTTTATGAAGATAAATTTGGGGTAAATGATCTGGTCGACAAGCCTGAGGAAAGTCAATTCGTGGAATAGAAAGTTTCACCTTCCATTCGGTTTATCCTTTCTTAATTGATAGCTGGCTTGGGTTTCCGCAACCCTTTTTATATTTGTTGTACACACAGAATCAGGTATACTCGCGCTACAATTTATCAGGAGAGCACTCATGGAAATTGACCCAGTCTGTAAAATGGAAGTTGATCCCGCTGCAGCGCAATGGAAGTCTGAATACAAAGACGTAACCTATTATTTTTGCGCCCCTGGCTGTAAAGCTGCTTTTGATAAGGATCCTGAAAAATACATCCAATCAGATGCATCCTGAGCGATGCAAAAATAATCAAAACCGTGGAAATTTATGATCGAACGAATTAAACAGTGGTTTCCATTACGCGCAGGCGAGTCGAGGCTGGTTTTAGCCCTCGGCTTTATTTTATTTGCAAACTATGCGGCAATGGGCGTTACCAAAGTTGTATCTGTCAGCGGGTTTTTGGCCGAGGTGAAGGACCACTACATCCTGCTGGTTTGGGCTGTGGACATGGTTTTGCTCATTCTGGCAACCGGTATCCAATCCCTCATCGTTGATCGTTTTGACCGTATCAAACTGCTGGGCGGGGTTCTGCTTGTCTTCATGCTCTTATATGCCGTATTGCCTTTGACTTTTCTGTCCAAATCGTTTCCCGCATCGATCAGTTATACGCTCATATATCTTCTGAACGACCAGCAGTGGCGCTTCTTTCCCGTCGTATTCTGGATCCTCGTCAACGACATTTACGACCCTGCGACAGGGCGCCGCGTGATGCCGTTCATTGCAAATTTCGCCTTTTTAGGAACAATTGTTGGTTTGGGGATTGGCGCGATCGATGCCAGGCTGGAGTTTGGTCCCGTTAAGTTGTTATTGCTCAACGCCTCGATATTTTTCGTTGCTTATTTGATCATGCAAACCGGGCTGCGGACTGTTAAACTTCCCCCGCCGATTGATGTGCAAGAATCGATAAAAGAGACCCTTTCAGAAGGCTGGGATTTCATTAAAACTGTGCCGGCTTTTGCCTGGTCCGCTTTGGGGATGTTGGCGGCCGGCAGCGTGATGACCATTCTTCTATATGATGTTCTTTCCGACGCGAAACTTGATCTGGGAACCGGCTTTCAGTCATTTTACGCTCAGTACAATCTTATAATTGCTTTCGTGTCGATTTTTGCGCAAAGCGCTTCCGCAAGGATCATTGAGCGTGTTTCTCTGAAGCGAAGCTTTCTCATTCAACCGTTTGTGATGCTTGGGTCGATCGTTGCGAATTTTTTCATCCCCGGCTATGTAAGCAGTGCGATTTCCCAGGGCGTTTCGCGAGTGACCTATGACACTGTGGATCTATCCGCCCGCAAGGCGTTTCAAGCCATGGTCCCGAACGAGAAGCGCGGGCGGGTCAGCATGTTTATTGATAGTTACCTGCCTTCCGCAGGAACGATCATTGGAAGTCTGGTTGCTTTTGTCATTATTGTTCTCGGGTTGAGATTTGGTTTTGCGCGGGAACAATATTCGCTGATCTATCTTGGTCTTGGGATCGCAATTGCTTTGTTTGCCGTCTACGCTGCTTTTCGAGTCCGCGCCACGTATGAACAAAGTATGCTAAGCTGGCAATTAAAACGCCGTACTCGTGGAGCCAGTGTTCTGGATAAATTGAATTTTGGTGAGGACGAGAAGTAATGTCCCTGACTTCCGTGAAGCAAGTGGAACATGTCGCTGTGTATGAATTGCTCGGTTCCGGTGACGAAGAGCGGATCGAAAAAATGCTTGGGCTTTATGCAAGGCTTTTTCCGCAGTACCAGCACTACGTTCCGAGAATGAGGCGGCGCTCCCGGTTTGGAAACGAGCATCGTGAAGGGCATGTCGTTCATTATTGGCTGATCGAGGTAGATGGTCAACCGGCTGCGCTGCGCACTTTTCGATACGTTCGTGAAAGGCGCTGCGGACTTGCTCATGCCCTGGCGGTGGATCCTGCCTTTCGTGAAGTAGTTGTAGATAATTATCGGCTGGCGGTTTTTATTATTTATGAATGTCTAGCGCAGGTCATTCGGGATGCGGAACGAAAAGGCGATTTGCCAGTATTTGGAATCGTCAACGAGGTGGAGCCGCACCGCTTGATGGAACATTATATGCGTAACGGATTGGTTCAGTTGCCGTTAAAATATGTTGAGCCTATCTTTCCGCCAGAAGTGGAAGGGCGGAGTCGTTCGGAAGAACTGGCTCTTACACACTTTGCTCCCATGCATATGGGTTTTTTGCCGAACCCCGCGGTGAAGGTGGAGGCTTATACCAGTGAAATGATTACTGATTTTGTCAAAGCTTTTCTGGTGGATCATTATGGCTTACCCGAACGGCACCCCAGAGTTCTCGAAGTTCTTGAAACTATTAATCCATAGGATGTGATCGTTATGAATAACAATAAAACAGAACCCGCAAAACAGTCCGTACGTTTTTTCAGCCTGCGATTGAAAATATGGATCGGGTTTATCCTTATTTTTACACCCGTTTTTGTTGCCAGTTATTACTGGTTTTATCAGTACACTTCCGACCGAGTTTTTCAAACCATTACAGACGACTTGCAGGAAACCCTGGATGGTGCTGTTCAAGGCATGGACAAGGAAGGGTTTGTAAAGCTCTATCAAGAGGAAAGCACGGATAATCCGATGTGCCCTCCAAAAAAGCCGACTGCCGATACTCCAAAAGAGGAAAATGGCTATTACCCTGAAGAGAATCCGCTGTACATGGCGCATGAATATTGGCTGCTGGCTGTTCAGCAAATTGAGCCTCAAACCAGACTCTACACCTATATTAAAGGGCCTGATGAAGGAGAGATCGTTGCCATTGGCAGCACAGGATATTTCCGCGACCCACGCGGCGGATTTCGGTTTTGCCAGCGCTATACTTCAACATCTTCAAACATTTACAACGGATTGACCGCTCAGGTGAATGCCTGGGAGCCGTATACTGACAGCTTCGGAAGCTGGATCACAACCTATGCGCCCATCATTGATGATAGCGGAAACGCCATTGGAGCCATTGGTGTCGATATTGAGGCAAGTTATGTTGATGAAGTAAAGGCGAACATCCTGCGAAACGGGGCTATTGCCTTTGTGGCAAGTTATATTCTCATCTTTTTACTGGTATTTTGGCTTTCAGGCTTTTTAACCCGTCCAATTGTTGGTTTGGCTGGGGTGGCCAAGGAGATCGGTGAAGGCGATTACAGCCACGAATGGAAAGATGAAGTTAACGACCCGCGTAAGCTCCGCGATGAGATTGATACCCTAACCGGGGTCTTCAAGGTCATGGTGGATAAGGTAGCTCAGCGCGAAAAGTCACTGCGAGCCCGCGTGCAACAGCTCGAGATTATGGTGGATCGCTCAAAACTGGATAAGCAGGTGAAGGAAATTGTCGAAAGCGACTTCTTCCAGGATTTACAATCCAAGGTGCAGGGGATGCGTAACCGCTTCAAAAAGGAAGAGTAGCGGATCTGGGACGAGGAGCTTTTTCCTTGACGAAACTCCATCCTCCGTATAAAATGCAACCCGTTCTTAATAGTGCGCCTCCGCGAGGAGGCGCGTTTTCTGCCGAAGGCAGGCAGGAAAAATGTCCGATGAATTTGGTAAAAAATAGTTGAATGTTCAGCGGCGCGGCCGCTTTTCAGAATATCATTTCATAGGGTGAAGGTAACCGTGAATCGCACGGTGAGAGGCGCCCGAGGAGTAAAGATGGATAAAGTAGTTTTGAAAGCAGTAAAACGTGATGTCACCGGCAAGCAGGTAAAAGCCATGCGGCGGGAAGGTCAATTGCCCGCAGTGATTTACGGACGTCACTTGGAACCGATTGCGATTTCTCTGGAAGCGCACGCTGCCAGCCTTGTTATGAACAAGTTGACTTCCTCAAGTCTTGTCACAATTGATTTGGACGGAAAGGAATATCCTGCCTTGGTCCGTGAAAGACAGCGTAATTTCATCAAAGGTAATCTTACCCATGTTGATTTTCTTGCTGTGGATCTCAAGGAAAAGATCCGCGCAACCGTCCGCCTTGAGTTCGTTGGTGTCTCCGGTGCGGTGAAGGATTACAACGGCGTCTTGGTGAAGAACATTGAAAAGCTGGACGTGGAATGTTTGCCCACTGACCTTCCCGAGCGTATTGCTGTGGACATTTCCGCACTTAAGGCGATTGGTAATGGTATTCGCGTCCGCGATTTGGACATCTCCGAAAATATCCGCATTTTGAACGATGAAGATGAGATGATCGCTGTAGCAACTTCCGCGAAGGAAGAAGCGGCTGATGTTGTCGCTCCTGTTCCTGGCGTTGCTGAAGCGGCTGCTCCCGGGCTCAGTGTGGAGCGCGGTAAGAAAGACGAAGAAGTCGCAGAGAAGAAGTAGACCTTTTCAAGCGCATGTAAAAACCACCATCATTTCGATGGTGGTTTTTTTATAAGAGTTCCAGGGTTTTCAAAAAGTTTACCGTCATTCTTGCGGTGGCGCCCCAAAGTAATTCGCCGTCAAAGGGATGATAAGCGATCAATGATCTTTCTGATTCGCGCAGGGAAAACTCCCAATAATTATTTCGATTTGCGAGCCACAAAAGAGGGATGGTGAAGACTCGCGCTACTTCTACTCCAGCTACTCGAAAGGCATAGGGCCAGGGGATAACGCCGACGATCGGACTCACCCGAAAGCTGCTGATGGTTATCAACCGGCTGAGCCTCCCGAGGACTTTCACGTCGGCAGGGTTCATGCCAATCTCTTCGTCTGCTTCGCGCAAGGCAGTTTGCTCGGGGGTGGTCTCATCTTCATCACATGCGCCGCCGGGGAAAGAGACCTGTCCCTTGTGGGATTCGACTCGATCTGTGCGGCGGGTGAAGAGGATGTGCCATTCATCTTGAAAATAGGTTAATGGCAGGAGCACTGCCGCGCATTTCAAACGCGTCTCTGGTTTGACGGGAATCTCGGCGTAGCCGTCCGAGTCAAAGGAATTTAGTTCAGCATCCGCTAATTTTTTTGAAATGAATTCTTCGGTGATTGATTTCATGAATAAAAATTTACAGGTTATTCCGCGCCCGCTTCGTTGGCCAGTTCCACTGCGCGGGGATCAAGCGTCTCTTCGATCTTTCTGCCAAATACCAAAAAGCCGGTGTGGGCTACCATGCGGTCTGTGGGGCGCAGGCGGCTTGCATCCGCTTTGTAATAGCGCAGGATGAGTTCACAGACTTCGATGAATGCAAATTTATTTTTTCTTAATGCCAGCAGCGTCTTTTCCACTTGGTTGAAAGTGGGCAGAATGCTGCCAAAGAATCCGCCGGGCTTGAGGGCGTTACGGACTTGTGCAATGTAGTCGAATGGATTTTGCACATCGAGGAAGAAGGCGTCTGCATCAGTTTCGTCGAAACCTTCTTGAATGTCGCGCAGTTTGAAGGTTACGCGCGAAGCGAGCCCAATCCGTTCAACGTTTTTGCGGGCAAGATTCTGCACATCAGGTTTCTGTTCGTACGAAACAACCTTTCCTTCCGCGCCGACGGAAGTTGCCAGAGCAATTGTCATGGATCCCGAGCCTGTGCCGGCTTCCATGACTGTCTGTCCGGGGGCGACTCCCATTTGGATCAGAATATATCCAATATCTTTTGGATAAAGGATTTGGGTGGTGCGTGGAAGTTCGTTCAGGATATCTGAAAGCGAAGGTTGCAATAAAAAGAAAGGTGCGCCTGTGTGGCTGAAAACCTGCGAGCCCCAGGGAGTGCCGATCAAGTTGTCATGTTTTAACACGCCGCGATGACTTTGAAAATCTCCGCCGGCTTTGAGAGTGATGATGAAATGTTTATGGGTAAGGCCGACCAATTGCGCAAGGTCGCCGTCACGCGCTGTGGATGAGTAATTCATACAGGTAATTGTACTTCCTCTTCTTTGCTGTTGCTTTCTTCGGCAGTTAATAGCCTGGAAACATTACGAAGTTTTCGATTGGACGCGAGCAAGACCGCCAGCATGCCCACTCCCATAACGAGCAGTCCGCAAACTAGTGCTGGAGCGAAATTAAACAACCATTCCGGTTTGCCGATGGATTCGCCGATGGCGGAAAGTCCCGCTCCCGCGGCGGAGGCATTCCAGATCCCGTGTATCAAAACAGCCGAAAAATAAGCGCCAAATAACCGTCCGATTTTTTTCTCCTTGAAGGCGGAGACGATGCCCCAGCCAACCAAAGCTGAGGCAGTCATGTGCAGGATGCTTGTCCCTGCGCGCACGCTGACGATGACCGGCCAGGTGACGGTACTGTCTGCGCCTGCGTTGAGGCTTTCAATTAAAGCAAAAGCGCCGCCGCTTAATAGTCCCAGCACGAAACCTTGGGCTGGAGTTTCGATCTTCGCAGCAAACACCCAAACTGCCAGCGGTTTCAGTAATTCTTCGATCAATGGTACAAGTATGGCAATGTACACGATGCCGGTGGTTATGGCGATTGGATTCGAAATGTAGGGTGCCATTAATTTTAAAAGCACTTCCTGGTTTGTTTCAGTCTGAACAATTTCTGCGATTCGCATCAGTTCCTGAAAGGTGGCTGGCTCAAGGATCGCAAGCAAAATTGCGCCTGTGAGAATGATCCCAGCCAGCATAGCCAACTCGATCAAGACCATGATAACAGGGCCGATTGTCATGCCAAGACCAAGGACTGCAAAAACACGCCAGCGAGAACCAATTTCCAGTCCGCGTGAACCGTATCCAAAGATCAGCCAAATTGGAGGCACGATCACAAGGAGTGTTGTGACGGGGAGGATAAGCCATCCAAGCCAGGGAATTTCCGTGTACGCAGCCAGTCCGCCAACGGTAACGCCGACAACGGCGAAGCCAATCACCACCAGCAAATGCCAGTCTGCGAAAGGAAGGATGAATGGCAGGTCGGCATGTTCGCGTCCCATTACTTTTTGCAGGACAAACCATCCGCATAGTAAAAGAAGGATGATCTCGAAACCATTTGTCGCGGCGCGAATCATTTCAGCAACAGCGTCGCCGCTTCCGCGAAATAGATCTATCAATGAACTTATGCCTAAAACCGAGACAATTAAAAGCAAAAATAAAATACTTATGCCGAATATCAACAATGTTAGAAGAGAGGGCCAGTGCGTCTTTTTTGTTTGCATTATTTCTCTTCGATGGTGATGCTGATGATCTTGTCTCCGGGCGGCAGGAGCAAGCCTTGGTCAGGATCTCGCGGAGTCAGGTTTTCGGCAACATCCAATCCGCTGGTGACCTGCCCGAAGATCGTGTAGGAGCCGTCCAGGTGTGGCGCAGGTGCAAATGTAATGAAGAATTGGCTGCCATTTGTATCAGGTCCGGAGTTTGCCATCCCCACCATGCCGGGTTTGTCAAAGAATAGATCGCTGATCTCGTTGTTGAAAAAATATCCAGGATTGCCCTTGCCCGTGCCGCTCGGGTCGCCAGCCTGTGCCGCAAAGCCGGGAATGACGCGATGAAAAGTCACACCGTCAAACCAGCCTTCGCGTGCAAGGAATACGAACGAATTTACTGACAGCGGCGCTTTCTTCGGATACAACTCGATCACAATATTGCCTTTTTCCGTTTTAATGGTGGCAAGATATCGTTTGTCCATATCAATATTAAAAGGCGGGCATTTGGTGAATTGTTTTTGTCCAAGTGCAATGATACCGATGGTATCGCTCATGTTTTTATAATCAAGCAAATAAAATTGCTCGCCGTTCATAAGGACGAGCGGGACAGCAGCAATGCTTAATTTTTTTGCCGCATCATACATGGACATCATTCTGGTGGCTGTTTCGGAAGCATTCATCGCATCTGTAAATTGATTCCCATCCATGCCGGCAGCGACGGCTTCTTTTATTACCCAGTCATTAAACCTGGCTGGGGTTAAATTTACCCACTCGGTATGCTTGGTAAAGAGAAGATCATACATCGTCCAGAATTGACCTTGCTGGTCTGCCGCAAGGGCGGCTAGAATGGCTCCTTCGGACTTGTCAAGAATTCCTATCAATGGAATGGGACGGAAGACGAGCCGCAGATCTTCGTGATTTTTCATCAGTTCAGTGACAACCGTCTCTGTGCTTTTACAGCCGGGCGATTGAAAGTCGCAATAGACGATCAAGGTTACAGGCGCATCTGCGGGTCCCATGGAAAAATCCGCGCCGCTGACGGGTGGATAAATGGAGCCTGCACCGAGGGCGGGGGTAGGTTCAGCGGAGATGGTTGAACAACCGATAACCTGGGTAGGCGTGTTGACGATCAGCGGCGTGTTTATGCTGACTGGGGTGGGCGGGATCTGAGTATTGCTTGTACATGCGCTCAGTGTAAAAATGCTTGCGCTGAAAATCAGAAAAAATAGCAAGGTTCGTTTCATTTAGGGTTGACTGCCTTCTGCAACTGATCGTATTTCCACATCCACGAAATCGTATTGACAAAATCTGCAAGGGATTTGCTTTGTGCTCTTAATGCGCGAACAGCCGGTCCCACAGGGTCCTCACCTGCCGCGCCACCGGGAACATCCGCATATGCCCCGTGAAACGCAAAATATGCCTGGTTGATCTTGCGGAATAGATACCCATTTTCTAGGAAAACAAGACGGCGTTCTTCCATGTATGCTTCCGCTTCTTCTATTTTCCCTTCTGCGAGCAGGGCATCGGCTGTGATGCGTGTCTCGTGCATTTGGGCGCGGAAATCAAATTGAGGACGTGGAAAATCTGCCGGCGTGGGGTGTTCCAACGGAAATGAGATCAGGCTCAGGCTTGGGGAAGAGGCGGTAACTGGATTTGAATCAGATTGAAGTGCAGTTCTCCGTTCCGGGTAAAAGCGTTCGATGACGAGTGCCCCAATCTCATCCCCGGCAATGGATGCGGTGGTTTCGTTCATGGTGCGAAGTTCGGGTGTTTCGTTATATACGATTCCGAGTGGGCGCAGGGTCAGATAGTTGTGAATCCATTCGTGGGCAATGGTGCTGAGAGTCCAATTCAGGTCAGTGGTTCGCTGGACCATGGTGGGGTATACGCCGACACCGCCGATGTTGACGACAAGTGAGGAGACATCGAGTCCCTTGTCGACATCGCTTTCCAATTGAACTTGTTGGTCGATGGTCAAATCGGTATTCACTGAAATATTTGCAGTTTGTTCAATGCGGTCGCGAGGCGAAATAACAAGCGCCATTGGTAATCGAGTGGAGTGGTACCAGACATTTGGGATGGGCTGACCAGCAGCGGTAAAACCAAGCTCCGCGAGGATTTGCGTAACCTGTTCCTGCAGTATGGCTTCGGCAAGCGGAGCAAGCCGGCTTTGCCTGAGATAATATTCATTAAGTTCGGCGCGCAGTGTTTGTGATTCTGTTTCCTTGTCTGTGACGGCCGGGTTTGCGTACACTTGGGTAAGTTGATATTCTTTTTCCAAAATGAGCTGCGTAAGGCGCAGGTTTTCGTTGACGATCTGTTTTTGGGCTTCATGGCCAAGCGTGTATGGCGCCCCAACCGAAGCCGCACGGACTTTAAGAACGGCGGCATTTGACATCCATGAGATGTAGTTGAATTCGATCTGGCGCGTAAAGGCGCGCACCTTTTCCATTGGATTTGTGAGAGAAGGATTGCTGTAACCTGCTACAAAACCAAGAATTAGAAGCGCGAGTGTAATCTCAAGTCCGCGTGCAATACGTTGAAACATGAGTTTGATTATAACAAAAGCGAAGGATATGACCTACAGGGTCACATCCTTCTTTTCAACCTACCTGCCCTCACAACAGGTTATTTCTTGTTTTTCAAATATTCATCGATCGCGAGTCCTGCTTTTCTTCCGCCTACCATGGCAGTGACAACCAGATCTGGGCCGGTGACGCAGTCTCCACCGGAGAAAATACCTTCGCGGGATGTCTCTCCTGTGGATTTATTTTTCACACTGACCAGACCCCAGTCATGAGTTTCAAGATCTGGCGTGGTTTTGCTAATGATGGGATCAGGCCAATAACCGAGAGCCAGCACCGCAGTGTCCGCTGCGACGCTGAAGTTAGAGCCTTCCACAGGAACGGGTTTGCGGCGTCCCTTGGCATCCGGCTCGCCAAGTTTCATTTCGATGCATTCCACAGCGGCGAGTTTTCCGTCAGCTCCTGCAATGAATTTTACAGGCTGGGTGAGAAAACGATACTTCGCACCTTCTTCGCGTGCCATTTTTCGATCTTTCTTCCCGCCGGGCATTTCCTTCTCGGTGCGGCGATATAAACAAGTAACATCTTCAGCGCCGAGACGAAGCGCGGTTCGGAGGCAATCGGAAGCTGTATCTCCGCCGCCAATGACTACGACGCGCCTGCCAATTTCCAACGGTTTGCGCATATCCTCAGGGAGTTTTTCAGGCTCAATATTTCCGCGGATGAGAAAATCTGTAGCTTCATATACACCGGCAAGGTCTGTGCCGGGAGTATCTTCCATCTTTGCGTCGATTTCAGAACCGACGCCTATGAAAACAGCTTCAAAGCCTTCTTCAAATAATCCATCGATGGTTTTATCTTTGCCAATGTAGGTATTGGGTACGAATTTCACCCCGGCTTTCTCGAACTCTTCCCATTTTTCCTGCCAGACTTCTTTTGATAGTTTGAAGTTGGGAATGCCATACACGAGCAAACCGCCAGGTGCGGGCTTGGATTCGAAGATGGTTACGTCGTATCCTTTTTGAACGAGAATGTCTGCGCAACCGAGACCGGCTGGTCCTGCGCCGACTATGGCAACTCGCTTGTTTTTTGATTCACCAACTGGAATGGAGTATCCGCTTGTGCGGCGCTCATAGTCCACTGCAAAGGCTTCAAGTTCGCCGCAAAGGACAGGTTTATGGTGTTTATTCAAAACACATGAACCCTGACATAATGCTTCGTGTGGGCAGACGCGTCCGCATACTTCGGGCAGGGAACTGGTTTTGTGATAGATGCCGGCTGCTTCCACAAAGCGCCCCTGTTCAATCAACCACATTGCAGAAGGGATGTCATTCGCGGTCGGGCAAGCCACCATACAGGGAGCAGGATCCGGGCAATGGATGCAGCGGGCGGCTTCCACCATTGCCCGTTCAGGGTCAAATTCAATAACTACATCGTCAAAATCGCAATTTCGTACCTCAGGCGGACGTAGGTCAAGATCAAAGAACGGGCTATTGGCGCGTTCCTTCCTGTCGATTGCCAAAAATTCGCTGGGTACAGCCTGCATAATGCCTCCGAATCAATATCAACAACGTACATATAAGGTCTTGTGTGATGATACCCAAACTATTCGGACAGACATAGGCGTAAATGTCACAAAACCGTGAGACAATCGTCATAAGTTTCTTAGATAATTATTAATGTCGGCAACCAATACGCTTAAATCGAGCGTACCTGAATTAAAATAGCTACACAATTTTTACACATTCATTTGATAAACTGGATTGAGTTGCCCGTAAGAATGTCTCTTGGCGGGCTGACTGTAATTCTGGAGGATACACATAATGAAACAATTTTTTTCAAGATTTTCCCGCAGGACCTGGGTCATTGTGGGAATCGTTCTGGTAATTGCAATTTTGGTTGCAGTTTTTGCGAACAGGGGCGGAAACGAACCTGTTGCGTTTCAAACCGAAGTCGTTGAGCGCGGAAATCTGGTCGCATCTGTTGGCGCCACAGGAAGCGTTCGTGCGAGACAAAGTGCCACACTCATTTGGCAGACCAGTGGGATTGTTGATACTGCTAATGTAGCAGTTGGCAGCCGCGTCTCTCGTGACGATCAACTGGCCAGCCTCGATAAAGCGTCTCTCAGCCAGAACATTATCCTCGCCGAGGCAGACCTGGTCAGTGCCCAAAAAGCCCTGGAAGATTTGCTCTCTTCTGATACCGCGAGGTTGGAGGCTCAAAAAGCTGTAGACAGTGCTGAAAAAGCCTACGAAAAAGCCTACAACTGGCGCATGCAGCTTAACGGCAAGATAGATATCACAGACTACTATTATGACTTCGGCGTTTTAAAAATAAAACAGTATCGAGGATATGCTTCCGAGGAAACAATTGCACAGGCAGATAAAGACCTGGCTCTTGCAGAAGCTCGTCTTGGAGACGCCCGCCGTGCCTATGAGCGCCTTCTTGATGGTCCAGATTCCGCAGAGGTCGCGGCGGCGGAGGCGCGTGTGGCTGCGGCACAATCCACATTGAATATGGCATCCTTGATAGCTCCATTTGACGGAACGATCACCCAGGCGAATCCCGCCATTGGTGACCAGGTCACAGCGGGGACAGTCGGTTATCGGATTGATGACCTTTCTCATCTGCTGGTGGATGTGCAGGTCTCGGAAGTGGATATCAATAGCGTGGCTGTAGGCCAGGCTTCTTCACTTACCTTTGATGCGATCCTTGGCAAGGAATATCACGGCAAAGTTGTGCAGGTGGGGCAGGCTGGGGACACTGTACAGGGCGTCGTAAGCTTTACGGTCACCATTGAATTGACAGACGCCGATGAACTGGTAAAACCCGGCATGACCGCTGCTGTCAATATCGTAGTGGAAGAAGTCAAGGATGTCATCTTGGTGCCCAATCGTGCTGTTCGCCTAGTGGATGGCAATCGGGTGGTCTATGTGCTGGTTAATAATCAACCTGTGCAGGTTAAAGTGCAGCTCGGTTCTTCGTCTGATGCGGAAAGCGTGGTTGCAAGCGGTGATATTAAAGAAGGCGATCTGATTATTTTGAATCCGCCTTCCTTTAACAATCCATTTGGAGGCTGATATGGATTGGGTGATCGAAGCGCATAACCTGACCAAAACCTATATGATGGGTGAGTTCGAAGTGCAGGCGCTGCGCAATGTTTCATTTAATATCGAGCGCGGCGAGATGGTATCCATTATGGGACCCTCCGGTTCGGGCAAATCCACCATGATGAATACGCTTGGCTGTCTGGATAGGCCCACTTCAGGTGAATATATACTTGATGGCGAGTCGGTTTCAGAAATGAATGACGATCAGCTTGCAAGTGTTCGTAATCGAAAGGTGGGGTTTGTCTTTCAGAGTTTCAACCTGCTCTCACGTTTAACGGCCCTTGGAAATGTTGAACTTCCATTGCGCTATGCGGGGATTACAGAAGGCCGCCGTGAGCGCGCTCAAGCCGCGCTGGAAGCTGTCGGGCTGAAAGACAGAATGACTCATCGCCCGTACGAACTGTCCGGCGGCCAGCAGCAGCGTGTGGCGGTAGCCCGTTCCCTGGTCAATAACCCTGCCATCATCATGGCGGATGAGCCGACTGGCAACCTCGATTCAAAAGTGGGCAAAGAGATTATGAATTTATTGCTCGCCCTGAACAAGGAGCGCGGTACGACGCTCATTATCGTGACGCATGATCCTAACATTGCAGAGCAAACCCAGCGTGTTATCCGTTTGCGGGACGGCGAACTGGATGTCACTGCTGAGGATAAAGGCAGGAAGAAATGAGTTTTACACAAGCAATCTTTGAAGCGCTTGAAAGTTTGAACGGCAATAAAATGCGTTCCGGCCTGACGGTGCTCGGCATTGTCATCGGCGTGGCGGCTGTGATTGCCATGCTTGCCGTCGGGAATGGCGCGCAGGCATCCATAACGGGTTCCATTTCCAGTATCGGCACAAATCTGCTGTTCGTTTTTAGCGGCAGTGCGGACGGTCCTCCCGGTGGACCCGGCAGCGGGCGCAGCGGCAATAATGACCGCCCCCTGACATTATCAGATGCGGATGCACTTAAAGATCCGTTTGCCGCGCCTTCTGTAGAGTTGGTTGCGCCTGCCATTCAAGGCAACGGCACGTTGACCTTCGCCGGCGAAAATTCCACCACCACTATTTCAGGCGTAACTCCCGACTATGCAATCGTGCGCAATATGGAGTTGGCGGAAGGCGAGTTTATCAATCAGGAAAATATACTTGGGCGCATGTCTGTTGTAGTTCTTGGGCCCGAGTCTGCGATAGCAATATTTGGACATGCGGATGGAGTTGTTGGTGAAACGATTCGAATCGAAGGACAGCCTTTCCGTGTAATTGGTGTAACAGTTGCAAAAGGCGGCGGCGCATTTGGGAGCGAAGATAACGCGGCTTATATTCCATTTACCACTGCGCAAGCGCGCCTTATTAAGCGGGGTGTCCGTGATGAAGTGGATGTGATTTTCATTCAAGCCGTCTCTGCAGAGGCTGTCCCCTCGGCATCTGAGGAAGTATCAAACATTATCCGCCAGCGTCATCGCACGCCGATCGGTATTGACGATTTCACCGTCTTCACTCAACAGGATTTTCTCTCGACCTTTGCAACCATCACAGGCGTCCTGACGATTTTTCTTGGCGGCATTGCCGGTATTTCACTCCTCGTCGGCGGCATCGGCATCATAAACATTATGCTCGTCTCAGTTACTGAACGGACACGCGAGATCGGATTACGCAAAGCCCTTGGTGCGCGTAAAAAAGATATCCTGCTTCAATTTCTAACGGAATCCTCTTTGCTTAGTTTGATTGGCGGAATCATCGGCATCATGTTTGGCTGGCTGATCGCCTTCGTGGTTGGCAAGGTTGCCACAGCCACAGGAAATAATTTCACCCCCATTGTCGGTACGGACGCGATCATTCTTTCCACTAGTTTCTCCGCCATCATCGGCTTGTTCTTTGGAATCTATCCCGCCAGCCGTGCCGCAAACCTGGAGCCAGTCGAAGCGCTTCGCTACGAGTAATCATGTCAATTTTCAGGAAAGTTTCAATCACCCTGCTGCTTTTTGTTTTTGCACAGGGCTGCGTTTTCATGCCCACAGGCGGATTGCGATCCAGCGAAGTTGAGCCAACGCTAACTTTGCAGGCGGCGATTTTAACGGATGCGCCCATTCCTCCCTCTGCAACGCCTCTTCCTTTGCCGACAATTGTTCCAACGGCAACCATCGTTGTGCCTACACCTTTGCCTTCAGTCACAATCACCGCAGTGGACGGGAACATCTACATTCGCCGCGGACCGGGCTTGCCATACAACCAGATCGGCGTTTTACGAAAAGGCATGAGCGCTCAAATCATCGCGCGGGATGTCCTTTCCAACTGGGCGCAAATAAATATCCCTGACTCAGACGCTACGGGTTGGGTGTCAATTCAAACGATTTATTCCAGAGTTGACGGCGATATGAACCAGTTACCTGATTTCACCTTTACAGAATGGCCCGCGCCTGCCTATATCAAAAACTGCACAGAACATGATATGTTTGTTGTGCCGGGGAATATTTACTTGTATTCGTTGTACACGAACGCTAAATATAAAAACGAAGTTCAGGTTGACCCAGGCACGTACACAGCCTATGACATGTTTCTTCCAGATGAGCCCCTGGCTCAAACTCTGGAGATCCGCGAGGGAGTGACGGGATATATCACTATCAATGGCTTGGGCGAAGGGCATAAATGCCCGTAAGACTGCCGCGAAGAAGAAATGACCAAATCCCAAAGGCTTAAATCCCCTTTGGGATTTTTTGTGTTTGTTCTGGCGTTCCATTCGGCGGGATGGTGCAAATAAATCCTGATTACGATACAATCATGCCGCAGGATGCTGGTTGCCAAACCGGAGAAAATGCTTCAGAAAACAGAATCAAGTATCCGTTTGGCAAGTGGCGTTCTGTCGGTCATATCAAATATTTTTAATGTGCGGGCCGATGGCTTGCACAAATCCCTCTGGAGGTTTCCATGTCTGAAAAGCTGAATCAACTTAAGCAAATCCTTGGTGAAGTTTCTGATTTGAATCATGCCGCAAGCGTGCTGGGTTGGGATGAGCAGGTGAACATGCCGCCTGGCGGAAGCGAAGCGCGCGGACAACAACTTGCCACACTGGGTAAGATCGTTCAGGAAAAGTTCACCTCAGATGAAGTTGGCAGTTTGCTTGAAGATTTGAAAAAGGAATATACCGACGTTGAGACTGACGATGGCGCGATGATCCGCGTTGCCGCGCGCGATTATAAAAAGGCAAAACTTGTGCCGCCGTCGTTCGTTGCCGAGCAGGCAATTGTTGCGTCAAAAGCCTTTGAAGCGTGGGTGGAGGCAAAGGGAAAATCCGATTTTTCGATTTTCCGACCGCATCTTGAAAAGGTTTTGGATCTGGTGAAGAAGTACATTTCCTTTTTCCCGCCCGCTGACCATCCTTATGATGTTTTATTGGATGATTTCGAGCCTGGCATGAAGACCGCTGAAGTGCGCGAGATCTTTGGAAATTTGCGCCCGAAGCAGGTGAAATTGCTGCAGGCGATTGCGGCTTCAAAGCAAGTGAAGGATGATTTCCTGCACAAGAAGTATAACGAACAAAAGTTGTGGGGGTTCAGCGAAAAGATTATTTCAAAGTTTGGTTATGACTTTACCCGCGGGCGGCAGGATAAGGCCCCGCATCCGTTTGAGACTTCCTTCAGCGTCAACGATGTGCGCATCACAAACCGCTTTGAGGCGGGCAGTCCCATTGCGACAATTTTCAGCGCCATGCACGAAGCTGGTCATGCCATGTATGAACAAGGCATCAACCTCGCGTATGAACGTACAACGCTTGCGAACGGAACTTCACTGGCTGTGCATGAATCGCAATCCCGCATGTGGGAAAACCTTGTTGGCCGCTCGCTTCCGTTCTGCGAACATTTCTTCCCTGAGTTAAAGAAAGCCTTCCCGTCGCAATTGGACGGTGTGACCGCGAAATCTTTTTACAAGGGCATTAACAAAGTGGAGCCCTCCCTCATCCGCGTGAATGCAGACGAGGCGACCTACAACATGCACATCATGCTGCGCCTTGAAATTGAGATCGGCATGGTGGATGGCAGTATTGCTGTCAAGGACCTGCCTGAGATTTGGAATGCGAAGATGAAGGATTATCTCGGCATCGTTCCGCCCAATGATGCGAAAGGTGTTTTGCAGGATGTACATTGGTCTGGCGGCATGATCGGCTATTTCTCCACGTATGCGCTTGGCAACATTGTCTCTGCGCAATTGTGGGAAGCCATCAATAACGATATCCGCGACCTCGAGGATCAGATTCGCAAGGGCAAGTTCGATGAACTGCTCGGCTGGCTGCGCGAGAAGATCCATGTCTTTGGTCATAAGTATGATCCGCAGGACCTTATTCAAAAAGCGACTGGCTCAAGAATTGACTCTGCGGCATATGTCCGCTATTTGACCAAGAAGTACAGCGGCATTTACGGGCTGTAAATAAAATTGTCCCGCAGGCTTGGTTTATTTGTTTTTGCAGCCAGCTTGCGGGACAATTGATTCGAATCCCATTTCTATGAAGAAAAAGATACTTATCCTCGCCTCTTTTCTCGCGCTTTTATCTGCCTGCTCGCAAAGTATAGAATCCGCGCCGACAACGCTGCCTGCTGATTCGCTGCCTACCATTGTCGCGTTGACAGGGCAGGCTGCCTTTGCCACTGCAGATGCATTAACGCAAATTGTTCCGCCAACGTTGACTTCCGTTCCAACCGAACTTTCGATTCCTTTGACAGAGATACCCATCCCAACACCGACCTTCGCAGCGGGTTTCACAGAGTTTGCGCAGATCCGCTTTCTGACGCCGGGACCCGCTTCCAGTTTGATCTCTCCGATCAATTTGCAGATGGAACTTGTCTCTGGCGAAAGCGAAGTGGTGCAGGTGGATTTGCTTGGAGAGGATGGCCGTGTTCTTTATCGTGACCTTGAAAAAGTAACTCGAAACTTAAAGGGTATTTTCCGCAGGTTTGACCTGCGCTTTGAGATTCGCGCTGTTTCTGAGGCTGGTTATATTCGCGTCAGCAGCAAGGATGATTTTGGGCGACTCCAAGCCCTTAATACCATGCCTGTCCTTTTGTATTCTGTGGGTTCCGCTCAAATTAATCCGCCGGGCAATATGATCTATGAGCGGGTGATGATCGAGGGCGTGAAGGAAAAATCCGATTTTTATGCGGGAGAAGTCAGCCTCAAAGGGCGTATTTGGCCTTTCAATGACCAGCCGGTCTTTGTGGAATTAATCCTTCCAAACGGGTCGCCGATCTCTTCACGGATGTTAACCTTCAATGGGATCGAAACGCAGTCTTTTGAGACAACCCTACCATATAAAGTAACAGAACCAACTCTCGCACGCTTGACCTTTCGACAGGATAACCCGTTGTTGAGTGTGGTTGATTCAGAGCTCCAAAAATACATCTACGTTTACAGTGTTGAAATCATGCTGAATCCGTAACAGGCTTGCCAAAATAAACCTCAATGGTATAATTCGCAGGCTTTCCCTTCCAAAGGGGATACTATCGGGGTGTGGCTCAGACCGGTAGAGCGCACGGTTCGGGTCCGTGAGGTCGAGAGTTCAAATCTCTCCACCCCGACAGAAAAAGCAAAGCAAGTAAGACTCCCAACCCGAGGGAGTCTTTTTTTATTCCCAATCACCTTATGGCTGCGTTTTCAACTGCGATCCATGAAACAAGGTGGGTGTAAAATTTATTTACAAAAAGGAACGCACGGTCAGATCTTCGAAATAACTCCACTTGATTAGACAAGTGGAGCGAAGTAAAATCGCCCATGTTTTCAGAGAAACCTCGTGATGCAAAGCGCATTATGGGATGAAATGCCTACGCCTCCTACTCCATCTGTGGAATCTTCTCCAGCAAAAAGGAAATATCCCTGCAGGGGAAATGTACCGCGTCTTCAATATGGGGGTTGGTATGATTGCCGTTGCAGATAAGACCAAAGCCGCCGAAATTCAGGAATGGATTCCAGAAAGAACTTTCGTGATCGGCGAACTCGTTGAAGACAACAATAAAGTTCAATTCGTCAACTAAAGGAAATGTTTATGTCATCATTAATTGTGCTTCGTTATGGCACGAATCCCCAGCAGGCTCCAGCTCGCGTATTTATGAAGAATGGTGCTGATTTGCCAATTACCGTCCTTGGCGGTTCGCCAGGTTACATTAACCTTCTGGATGCGCTCAACGCATGGCAGCTTGTACGTGAACTCAAGTCCGCGTTGGGTTTGCCCGCGGCTGCGTCTTTCAAACATGTCAGTCCTGCGGGTGCCGCAGTGGCTGTGCCGCTTTCTGATACGCTCAAAAAAACCTACTTTGTGGACGATATGGAACTCTCGCCGCTTGCCACGGCTTACGCCCGCGCCCGTGGAGCGGACCGCCTGTGTTCATTCGGTGATTTCATTGCACTCTCCGATACCGTGGATGTTTCCACCGCCAAACTGATCGCCCGCGAAGTTTCCGATGGCGTGATTGCACCTGCGTATGAACCTGAAGCCTTGAAAATCCTCAAACATAAAAAACAGGGTAAATATGCCGTTGTGCAAATTGACCCTGCCTATGAACCTTCATCTGTTGAAACGCGAGATGTCTTCGGGGTCACGTTTGAGCAGCGCCATCATGATCGCCTCATTACACCGTCGGATTTTAATAATATCGTCACTACCAAAAAGGATTTGCCAGACTTCGCGCTTCGTGACCTTACCCTTGCGTGGATCACGCTCAAATACACTCAGTCTAATTCTGTTTGTTTTGTTACGGATGGTCAGACCATTGGAGTGGGCGCAGGGCAGCAATCGCGCATTCACTGTGTCCGCCTCGCTGGCCAAAAAGCGGATCTCTGGTGGCTGCGTCAGCATCCCGCCATTTTAGATTTACGTTTCAAATCTGGCATCAAACGTCCCGACCGTGACAACGCCATTGACCAATTCCTGCGTGACGATGTGACTCAAAATGAAAAAGCGGATTGGGGAAATATTTTCGCTCAGACTCCTCGACAATTGACTCTCAACGATAAACGGGAGTGGCTCTCCAGGTTGGATTCAGTCACACTTGGCTCCGACGCTTTCTTCCCCTTCCGTGACAGCATTGACCGTGCAGCCGTCAGCGGCGTGAAATATGTTCTTGAACCGGGCGGTTCCACCCGCGATAACGTTGTTATTCAAGCCGCGAACGAATACGACATGACGATGATCTTCTCTGGTGTCCGTCTCTTTCATCATTAATTTCGCGCTGGGTGCTTTTGAAGCATATCACCGCGGCGAGATAAAAAAACAGGTGCCATGGTTCACCTCGTCCCAGACGAAGGCGTAGACAATGGTCCCATGCTGGCAACAGAAATTGATGCGCTCAAGAATGTGATTTCAACAGAAATGCAAACCTGAAGACATAAACAATTCAATTTATTCAAATTATTGCTGTTATCTTACGAGGAGTTTTTCATGCCCATTGCCATTCTCTCTGTTTACAATAAAACTGGAATTATCGAATTCGCCCAGGGACTTGCCTCCCTTGGCTGGACTCTCCTCGCTTCAGGAGGGACAGCCGCACTACTGCGTGACAATAACATCCTCGTCACCGAAGTTGCAGACTATACCAAGTCGCCTGAAATTTTAGGAGGTCGAGTCAAAACCCTGCATCCCGCCATTCATGGCGGTTTGCTTGCCCGTCCAACCGATTTCGATCGCAACGAACTTCTCAACCTCGGTTGGGATTACATTGACCTCGTCGCCGTCAATCTCTATCCCTTTGAAGAGACCATCGCCAAAACGGAGGTCACCTACGCGGATGCCATCGAAAACATCGACATCGGCGGTGTAACTCTGATCCGTGCGGCTGCAAAAAACCATGAACGAGTTACACTCGTTTGCGACCCCGCCGATTACAATGATATCCTCTCCGCTTTGCGAAACGGTAAAATCCCTTTTGTCTCCCGCAAAAAGCTTGCGGTCAAAGGCTTTCAGACCTGCGCACATTACGATACCATGATCTCAGGATATCTCAAGAATGACTGATTCCCTCCATGCCCTCTCTCCCCTGGATGGCCGCTACGCAGAAGCGACCGCGCTGCTGACTGAGTTCTTCTCCGAATTCGCTTTCCTGCGTGACCGCGTCCGCGTCGAACTTAACTTTTTAGCTGCTCTTTCCAAAACTGGCATGATCCGCCCTCTGACGGATTCTGAATCAGCGCAGCTCGAAGCTGTTAACTTAAATTTTTCCTCCGCCGATGCGGAATCGATTTTGGATTATGAACGTAAAACAAGACACGACGTCAAAGCCATTGAATACTTTATTCAGGGCAAGCTGCAAAGCTCGTCATTGCAAGACCTGCTTCCGTGGATTCATTTTGGCTTGACTTCCGAAGACACCAACAGTCTTGGGCAAGCTATTGCCTTGAAAGAGTCTCGAGATAAGATCATTGTCCCTGCTCTTCAATTGCTAATTACTGCTCTCTCCGCTTTTGCCATCCGCTACAAATCCGTTCCCATGCCTGCCCGCACCCATGGACAATTCGCCGTTCCCACGACATTGGGGAAAGAATTCGCCGTTTATGTTGCACGCCTCAAAAAGATTTGTGATGATATTTCGGCTTACCGTTTTGAAGCCAAGTTGACAGGCGCAGTTGGTAACTTCAACGCATTACAAGCAGCCGCCCCGCAAGTGGACTGGATTTCGTTCAGCCAAAAATTTGTTTCCAGTTTTGATCTTGAGCCCAATTTATTTACCACGCAAATTCTCCCTTATGACAATTGGATACGTTATTTTGACCTCGTCCGCGTCGCCAATTCCATTTTGATAGACTTTGCGCAAGATATCTGGCGCTACATCAGTGACGGCTATCTCAAACAGGCGGTAGTGGCAGGGGAGGTGGGTTCATCCACCATGCCGCAAAAGGTGAACCCAATTGACTTTGAGAATGCGGAAGGCAACCTCGGCGTGGCAAATTCCCTTTTTGTGCACTATGCCCAAAAACTGACAATCTCGCGCCTGCAGCGCGACTTGTCCGACTCAACCGTCCGCCGCACATTTGGTACAGCGTTAGGTCACAGCTTGTTGGCGTGGAACAACTTCCAGAGCGGGTTGAAGCGTATTGCTCCCGATGAGGAAAAACTAACGGCGGAGTTGAACGCCCATTGGGAGGTCGTCTCTGAAGGCGCACAGACCATTCTGCGGGCAGCAGGAATGCCCGATGCGTATGAGTCGCTCAAAGAGCAAACGCGCGGGCGTGTTCTTACTGAAGCGGATTACAAATCCTGGGTGGCGTCAATTGATGTCAACAATGAAGTGCGCGCCCAATTGATTTCACTTTCGCCGCACTCGTATATTGGTCTGGCTGCGGAACTGGTGGACAGGCTGCTTGCTGATGAAAAATAATATATTTTGAATTCTAAAAAGATGCAACAGCCTTATTTATATCGTCGACGGCTTCAATGTAAGTTTCAAAGCCGCTGAGCTCAAAAGCGTCCTTGACCTGGGGCGAAAGATTGGCTACTTTGAGATATGGGGATTTATATGTGCCTGCCTTCATTCGAAGGCGAAGCTCATCGTCATTAACATCTTTGTGAATGGCCCGTAATTTGTTGAATAGATTGTGCAAGGCGCGCAGTCCTGCACTGCTGATGTATGGAGCATCTTGCAGGTTAACAAGCAGATAGCGTGCGCCGTCCGCAATTAATTTCTCTGCGGCCGATTGAAAGGTTTGGTAGGTGGCTGAATCTATCTCGCCTTTGATGTGGAGAATCGTGACGGGAACACGTCCTTGCTCTGTGGTAACTTTGATATCCATGATAGTCCTTTTGGTTGAATTAAGCGTTCGGCGCTTCCTGTTGACTTTGCCTGTGGGATTGGTTGACAATATAAATGCCTGCCAGTGCGATTCCGCCGCCGATCCATTGGATTGTAGTGGGGATTTCGTTGAGCAGGGGAACTGCCAGAATGGCCGTCAAAATGGGCTGTCCGACCAGTGTCGGTGCGACAATGGAGGCGGGTAAATGACCCAGCGCGAAGGTGATGGCGAGATACCCGATCATTTGCGAGACGATTGCTGTTGCAAAGAAAATGATCCACGTTTGTGTTGAGAAGCCCGTGAAGCGGTTGCCAAGCACGAGGTTCATGATCAACATTCCGAAAGTGGCACTGATACCGACCAGCCATGTATACCGAAATGGATCAATGTGAACGCGTCCGCGCTGCGTGATGAGCTGGTAGGACGCATAAAAAATAGCAGCAGTGCTTGCCATCAAGTCACCCAGGCCTAATGTTGGGTGGGTTAGAAAATCGTTTCCCATCACAAGCGCTGCGCCTGTCAAAGCAAGCAGCAGCCCAGCCCAAAAAACGCCTTTTAATTTTTCACGAAAGATCAGAAAGGCAGCCAGCGCGACCCAGAGCGGTGCAGTATTGCCCAGCAAGGTTGCGTTCGCAGCGGTTGTATATTTTAACGACGAATTCCAAAATGCAAAGTCGAAGGCGGTGAACAGGCCTCCGACCAACGGGAGATATAGATATTTGCGATCAATGGGGGGAAGCTGCCTTTGCTTGTTCAAAAAAAAGGGAGTAAGCAAAAGTGTAGAAATGAACAGACGATAAAACCCGGTCATCGGACCGGGCGCATCCGCCCAGCGGACAAACATGGCGGAAAGGCTCAATGCGGTAATGCCAACTGCAAGAGCAGCGTAAGGGAGAATTCGGCTGTGAGTCATGGAGCAGAATTGTACCGCGAGATGTTTTAGATTCGGGTGATGGAGATTCTTTCCAGGGTGGGTAAAAGCTCACTAAGTTTGCGCAGGCTGAAATCTGGTTTGATGCGGCGCATGTCTTCATCCTGAAATTGCGCGCGGCGCGTGATCCAGATGGATTTCATACCCACGTTTTTTGCGCCTTGAATGTCTGCTTCCAGGCTGTCCCCGACCATCACGGCCTCGCTGGGGGAAATGTTCCATTGCGCGAGTGCGATCTCAAACGCGCGCGGATGCGGTTTGCGGTAAAAGCTGGCAGCGGATGTGAGCACAAAATCAAAAAGACGACGGACGCCAAAATCTTCGATGAGTCTTTGAACATCTTCATCATCACCTGCATTCGAGAAAATACCAAGCTTGTAGTTTTTGGATTTTAATTGTTGCAGGGTTTCAACCGTATCCTCTTCAAGCTGCCAATTGGATTGTGTGACAACGTACAGCGCATCCAGTGCGGATCTGATGACTGATTCGGGGATTTCGGCATATCCCAACTCTTTGAGTAATTCGTTCAGAACAAAATGATAGGTTGTTTCCCGAAAATCTTTTTCGCGCTGTTCG
This sequence comes from Anaerolineales bacterium, assembly GCA_014860805.1. Taxonomy (GTDB): domain Bacteria; phylum Chloroflexota; class Anaerolineae; order Anaerolineales; family Villigracilaceae; genus Villigracilis. Next base: position 8,177 of record JACZJB010000127.1, on the reverse strand, counting down.
TAATATTCATGCAGGCGTTTGCGAAAGACCTTTGGTTTCAATTTGATATTGTATTCACCTAATTTTTTACCAAGCGCATCATCGGCTTTTTCCAAAATGGGGCGCCAATCTCCGCGCGCGCACATCAATGTGCCGCCAAGGTCAAACAGAATGTGGTGAACGAGAGGATTGTTCATCCGTTTTGGTATACCCTCTCTTTCGATTTGCGTAAAGGGAATTTCGCGGAATGCTATAGTATTGAAATTATGCGGCGCTCTTCAAATAAATTCCCGTGGGATCGAGTTCCTCATGCAAAATTTTCAATTCTTTTTTGGTTACAGGTTCAGTAATTTTTATTTGTTCGGCAGGCTTTAGATTCCAGCCTGTGTTGGCTTTGGCCTCTTCAAGGGTCTTTCCCGGATGTAAAGCAGTGAGAATCATTTCGCCATTTTCATCTGGTTCCAGCATGCCGATATCTGTCACTACGCCAACCATGCCTCTGCCGCGCAGCCCTGCATTTTCACGATCACCTTTGCCGCCGATAAATCCAGCGGAAGTCATAAATTCCACTTTTTCAGGGAAACGGCGTTTCTGGTGGGGGGTCATGATGTAGCAGCGGTTTGCCCATGCGGCTATTTCTTGCGCGCCGCCCGAGCCTGGCAGTCGAACTTTGGGATGCGCATAGTCACCAATCACTGATGCGTTGATATTTCCATATTTATCGATTTGCGCGCCGCCCATAAAACCCACGTCCACATTGCCGCGTTGAAGATAGTTGGCGAAAATATCGTACATGCTGACTACGGAAAGCGCCCCGCTGACAAGGGTGGGGTCGCCGATGGAAAGGGGTAGGCGTTCCGGTTCGGCGCCGATAACGCCTGCCTCGTATATCATGACAAGATTGGGGGCGTGTGTGCGTTTTGCGAGGTTACAGGCAAGGTTGGGTTGTCCTACGCCGACGAAAACCACGTCACCATCCTTGAGCAGGCGGGCGGCGTTGACGATCATCACTTCAGCGGAAGAATATTTAAGTTCGGGCATGGTAACTCCTGGTTAGACGGTCTATCGTCTGCTGTCTTCGGTCAAAAAATCGTTTAAGATTTCAGCCACTTCCTTTGGATACTCCAGCGGCAGGATGTGGGTGGCATTTTTCATGGTAACAACTTGTATCTTTGGGTTTTTCTTTTTGACAAGTTGTTCTGCTTTTTCCAAAAAAGTATCAGTCTCTGCGCCGCGGATAATGAGAGTGGGCACTTCGAGCTTGGGCAACTCGCGCCAGAGATCAAAGTCACGCATACCTGTAAAATAAATGCGCGCTTCCCATTCGGGTGAGTAGACCAGTTCATAGGTGCCGTCTGTTTTTGATCTGGTGATTCCTTTGATGAAGATACGCAAATTGTCATCGCTCATGTATCGGAAGATGGGACGAGATCGGTATCCGCGAAAGACGGTTTCAAGGTTGTCGAAGGTGCGGCGGCGCTTTTTTGTCCCAGCGATTAATGGATGAACTTTATCTCCAAGCCCCAGCGCGCGCAGGATGTTCCATCCGGTAAGGAATGATGGAACAAAAAGGACAGGATCCAGTAACACGAGGGCACGAAATTTCTTCGGGCTGCGGATGGCGGCTCGCAGGGTGACAATGCCTCCGATGGAATGACCAACTCCGATAACGGGATCCGCTTCACGGTCGGAAAGGAAGCGAAGCAGGTCATCAGAAAGCGGGTGCCAATCCTGAATATCGTTTGGATTTGAATCATCCCACAAGGGGCGGAGCTTCATCCCAAAGACGTGATAATTTTTTTGTAAATGTTCAAAGAGTGGTTCGTAACATTCGGGCGGATAGCCGTTGGCGTGGAGAAAGTGAAGCGGTGTGCCATTGCCGCCGTAATCAAATTGTGGAATGTGGTTCACGAGGCTATTAATAACTTCCGTAGTTGATCTTCTCGCTGTAGCGGGCTTTCACCTTTAAACGCTTTTGGGTTTTCTCGCCAAGTTTTTTCCAATACGCGTTGCGGTCTTTTACGCCAAACACCCATTCGTCGAGATATTTTTTTACGCTTTCAGGCGACTCGCTGATCTTGTCCCAAGCAAGATAGAACTCGTTATCGCGGTCATAATACCCTTGTGAATAGGATGGATGACTCGCGAACGGGACATGGCATACGGCGCTGACGACAATGCCTGGGATCATCGTGCGGTTCGGGTCGGACCTGATAACTGATTCGTCCACGATCTCTTCTGCTGTGAGGATGACTTTTTTCGCTGCGAAGGCGGCTTCCTTTTGCTCGCCGATGATGCCCCACAAATGAGCATTGCCTTGTTTGTCTGCACGCTGTACGTGGACAATGGCTACGTCAGGATTTAATGCAGGCACAACGATCACATCCTTGCCGCCGTACGGATCAGGGATGCGCTTGATGAGCGGGTTGGCTCCTTCGAGGCTGGTTGCGCCTGTTTGATTCATAGGCAGGAAGGGTAAACCAGACGCGCCCGCTTGTAAGCGGGTGATCATGCCGAAGTGGGAATATTCCTCCCATTCCAGTTCGCCTTTTTCGATCGCCGAACGGACGATGCGCAGGGACCCCACTCCAGGATTGCCCATGTAGGAAAAGATGACTTTTTTAGCACAACCCGCGGCTACCATTTGGTCGTAGATCAAGTCTGGTGTGGCGCGGGCGAGGGTTAGGTTTTTCCTGCCCTGACGGATGATCTCGTGCCCCGCCGCAAATGGGATGAGGTGTGTGAACCCCGCTGCGTAGACGATATCTCCATCGCGCACAAATTCAGAAATTGCTTTTTTAAGTGTTATGAGTTTGGACATTGTTCTTCTTATTTTTGATTGGATTTTTCCGAGCCTTTGTTTTTGTTGCGTAATTTTCTTAGATACTCAAACCGCCCGGCAGGCGGGGGCGGTGCTTTCTTTCGGCGAAATCCCCAGCCAACGCCGAGGAGCAGCATGGCGATGAATAGATAATCAAAGTCCACTTGGTCGGCGATATCTGAAGTGACAAAAAGGACAAAAGCGCCCAGCCCCATCACCATAAAAAATGTTCCCACCCGAACGATTAAGGGATCTTCATTTTCCATGCTGTAATTTTACCAAAAGCTGAAGGCGCTTTTTTAGATAGAAATGCCCCTTCCTTCTGAAGAAAGGGGCATTTCTATTTCGCGGTTTATTTAATTAGAGTCCGAATCTGTTCATGCATGTACAGCGGGACGTAGTAATGACCGCCAGCGTTCTTGCCGCTGGAGCCTGAGCCTTTCCAGCCGCCAAATGGCTGGAAGCCTGGCCATGCGCCTGTGGTGGCACCCTGCGGACGGTTCGCGTAGGTCACGCCAGCTTCGATCTTATCGAAGAACCAGTCGGTCTCTTCGGGAGAGCCGTAGAAGCCAGCAGTGAGGCCGTAGTCCACGTTGTTGGCAATCGTCATGGCTTCATCAAGGCTGCTGACTTTGCCGATCGTGGTGATGGGCAGGAACATTTCGTGTTTCCACAAACGGTGGCTGAAAGGCAAATCGGTGACGAAGGTATTCTCACAGTAATAGCCCTTGTCGAACATACCGCCAGTTTTGACATTGCCGCCGATCAGGAAATTGCCGCCGCCCTGGTTGATCTCTTCACAGAAATTCTTGAAGTCGTTGTAGGATGATTTGTTAACAACAGGTCCATTGTAGGTGTTGCGATCGGTCGGGTCGCCAAGGACAAGTTTGCCCGCCGCATCCTTCAGGCGGGTGATCAGTTCATCGTAGACAGAATCCTCTACGATCACGCGAGAAGCGGCGGAGCACTTCTGTCCCTGCAAGCCAAACGCCGAGCGGATGATTCCGATGGTGGCGCGTTCCAGATCCGCATTCTTTGAGACAATGACGGGATTCTTTCCGCCAAGCTCAAGGATCATCGGGCGCACGTAATTTCGGTTGCCGAAATCCCGATACATTTTCATGCCGACATCGAAGGAACCTGTAAAGGTGACGCCGTCCACTTCAGGAGAATCAACGAGAGCCTGCCCAAGAGTAGAGCCAGGACCCGTAACGAAGTTCACCACACCGGCAGGAAAACCCGCATCGCGGAAGCAATCGATCAGCAAGCGCACGATCCATGCAGTATCGGTGGCAGGTTTTACCACAATTGTATTTCCAGCGACCAGGGCGGCGCCCATCGGGCCGCCCGTTAAGGCATGTGGGAAGTTGAACGGGGAAACGATCAGCCATACGCCGTACGGACGCAGCACAGAGACGTTGCGGGCTTCATAACCCACCAGCGGGTCTTTGCCCATTTCAACGACATAGCCGTTGTTCTTTTCCATCTGATAACAGGAATAATAAATAAGGTCGGCTGTCTCCTGCACATCGCCCAATGACTCCATTCGATTTTTTCCAACCTCAAGCGCCATCGCCGCACCCAGATCAAAAATGCGCTCTTCAATTAATGAAGCGGCTTTGCGGAGCAGTTCAACACGTTTTTGCCAGGGGGTATGGCTCCACATTGGGAAAGCCGCTCGCGCAGCGGACATGGCTTCCTGTGCGTGTTTCGCGTTGCCCTTCTGCATTTTCGCCAGCACCCATTCCGTGTTGACGGGGGAATGGTCGTCAAATTTCTCGTCGGCTTTTACTTCCTTGCCATTGATCAACATGGTGTATTCCTGCCCCATATTGCTCTTGATTTTTTCCACGGCTTTATCAAAGCCAACGTGCAATTCTTCGGGCGGGTTGAACATGGTTGCATACGTAAGTTTAAAATCTGCCATAGGAGCCTCCAGTTTTAGTAGTTATTCGTTTATGGAACTAAATCTAGTATAGCGTAGGATTTCACCCGAGTCAAAGTTAAGGCAGGGTTTTCAAAGATATAAGAATTTGCTGAGATTTTGTAAGAAGATGGAGAAGCAGGCTATCATTAACTATTATGAATAGGAGAAAACCGATGAAACCCCGCCTCTTTTTCTGGACAGTGAGTCTGATCATCGCACTAGCGGCATCTGCCTGCGCCTCAGCACAATCGATCAGCACCCCTATTGCTGAAGCCCCTCCCGTCGTGGAAGCAATGCCTGCCACAACTGCCCCTGAAGCGACTGCTCCAGCGGCTACCGCAGCCAGCAGCGTGGATGTGCAAGCCGTCGCCACTTCCCGCGGCCCTAACCTCGAAGCAACAGATCCAACCACGGTCAGCCTCGCTTCGGGACAATTGCAACTGGTGGAATTTTTCCGCTTCACCTGAGGTACCTGCCGTTCAATGGCGTCCATGGTTCATGGACTCGAAGCAGAGTATTACGGCAAGGTTAAATTCTCCTATCTTGATGCAGATGACCCCCGTACAGATGTATTCCAAAAGGAATTGGGTTTTTACTACCAGCCCGAGTTCTATCTTCTGGATGCAAATGGAAATGTGATCAAGAAATTGATCGGCTACATTTCAGAAGATGAATTTAGAAATCTGTTTAATGCAAACCTGCAATAAAAGTTAAAAAAATAACAGCGCGGACGATATCGTCCGCGCTGTTATTTTGGTTAGGTTAATTACACAGCATTCCCATCATACTTCTTGGCGTCGGCAATGGCTTTGCTCACATTTACGAATGGAAGCAGGATCAAGCCCATGATGAAGAAGAAGATCAACGAGAGAATGGCGATGCGCAGGTTGCCGAACATTTGATTCGCCAACCCGAAGACCAGCGGTCCGATCCACGAAGTGCCGCGCTCGCTGATTTCGTAGAAGGAGAAGAACTCCGCTTCTTTTCCGTTCGGGATCATCTGTGCAAACAAGCTGCGGCTTATGGCTTGCGATCCGCCCATCACTAATGCAATGAACACACCAAGGATGAAGAATTGAGCCGTTGCAGTCTCGCCTTTCAATCCGCCATAGGCGTAAATCACCACCGCCGACCAGATCACTAAGCTGACTACAACGGACTGCTTCGCGCCGATCCAGCCCGCCAGTTTGCCCCAGAACAAGGCTCCAAAGAAAGCTACAAATTGGATCATCAAAATAACAGCTGTCAGTGTAGTCTGTTCGAGCTCCAGTCCGCCCTGAATGAGAGGTGCGGCGGCAAAAGTCGCAGCCACGGCAATGACGGTTTGGATGCCGTCGTTGTAAAGAAAATAAGCCAGCAGGAATTTCAAAGTTTCGGGGAAGTGCTTTACTTCGCTGAACGTCTTCCGAAGTTGTTTAAAACCAATGGTCGCGTAGGTTTCACCCGCAGGGAGTTGGCGTGCCGCATGGCGCGGGCGTAATCTCTTCCATGTGAAAAACGAGAAGCCAAGCCACCAAATACCCGCTGACGCCAGGTTGATTCGCACCGCCAATTCACTTGGGACTCCAAGGTCTTCGCTAAAAATGAAGAAAGCCAGGTTGAGCGCGAGCAGGATGCCGCCGCCCAGATAGCCCATTGCCCAGCCATACGAAGAGACCCGATCCCTCTCATCTTCGCTTGCAATATCTGGAAGGTAGGCATTGTAAAAGACAATTGCCGCGCCAAATGCAAGGTTCGCAACGATGAACAACACACCGCCCAACCACCATAAGTTACCTGTCAGCAAGAACATCAAAATGGTTGCAATTGCACCAATGGTTGCAAAGACTTGCATCATTTGTTTGCGCAAATGCGAATAATCTGCAATGGCCCCGAGGATCGGCAGGAACAAAACCTGCATGCCTACAGAGAAAGAAATACAGTAGGGCAGGAATGAATCAGGTGCTACGGGAATTCCCAAAAAAGAAACGGTTGATGTTCCTGCTGCTTCTGCCGCGGTTCGCGCAAGGCTCGCCACAAATGGTCCCAGAAACACGGTCCCCACTGTGGTGCTGAATGCTGAGTTGGCCCAGTCGTACATGGCCCATCCGAAAATCTCTCTTCGATCATTTACCATCGTGCCGTCTTTTGCCATGATGCCTCCGCGGGTTGAATTGGATGTAAGCAAGAACACGCGCCAGTATAAGGAGTTTCGCCTTCGGTGTAAAGCAGATGTTTGTAAATGAATTATTAAGATGAAGTGCCCGCCTCGCGCTTGACCCTCAACCTGCTACGCGCTAAAATGCACCTCCTACACTGGAGCATTTAACTCATGTTTGAAACCCTCACTGGACGACTAAACCAAATCTTTGACGGACTCCGCCGCCGTGGCAAGCTCTCCGAAGCGGACGTGGATGCCGCGATGAAAGAAGTGCGCCTCGCGCTCATCGAAGCGGACGTGCACTTTAGCGTTGTCAAAACCTTTATAGCCAAAGTGCGCGAACGTGCTGTCGGCGCGGAAGTCTCTAAAGCGCTCAACCCTGGTCAACAGGTCATCAAGATCGTGAACGAAGAGATCATCAGCATGTTGGGCGAGCCTGTCGGGTTGAATCTCACAGGTCCCAAGCCGCGTGTCATCATGATGGTCGGTTTGCAGGGTGCTGGTAAAACCACAGCCTCAGGCAAACTTGCGCGTTTGATGAAAGCAAAAGGCGAGCGTATTCTGCTCGTGGCTGGCGACCCATATCGTCCCGCCGCTGTGAAGCAATTGCAGCAGCTTGGCGAGCGCCTTGATGTGGAAGTGGAAGCCGATACATCCATCACTCCGCCGCAGCTTGCGAAGCGAGCCTTGGACAAAGCGGAAAAGGGTGGATTCAGCCTCGTGATTGTCGATACAGCTGGTCGGTCGCAGTTGGATGCGAGTTTGATGGATGAGTTAAAAGCCATCCATGCGAACGTCAACCCCGTGGATACGCTCCTCGTCATCGACTCGATGATCGGCCAGGAAGCGTTGAACATTGCGCAGGGTTTCAAAGACGCCATTAATTTGACAGGTCTCATCCTGACCAAAATGGATGGTGACTCGCGAGGCGGCGCGGCTATCTCTATTCGGTCAGTGACAGGTGTGCCCATAAAATTTATCGGTACAGGCGAGAAGCTTGATGCCTTGGAAATGTACGATCCCTCGCGTTTGTCCTCGCGCATTTTGGGCATGGGCGACATGATCGGTTTAATCGAAAAGGCGGAGGCTGCTTTCGAAGGGCAGGACATGGAGAAGCAAGCCCAGAAGATGATGAAGGGCGGTTTCTCGCTGGAAGACTGGCTCGACCAAATGAAACAGATGAAAAAAATGGGGCCGCTTGCACAAATCATGGAGATGCTGCCGGGTCAAATGGGACAGGCTGCGCGCGGGATTGACCCAACTGTGGTGGAAAAGTCATTCAAGCAGTCTGAGGCGATCATCAACTCGAT
>JACZJB010000126.1 GCA_014860805.1 Anaerolineales bacterium | reverse complement strand
CGTACGGCAATCATGTCAACAGTTACCTCGTAAAACCGGTGGGGTTTGAAGAATTTAGTAAATTAATGCATGACCTCGGTTTTTATTGGCTAGGCTGGAATACTCACCCGCGCATTTGATACCCAATGACATACGATGTAATCAATATTCTGCTCATTGAAGATGAAGACCCTCACGCGGAATTAATTCAACGCGCCTTCGAAGATCAGAATTCCAAAGTTCTTATTCACCGCGTCCGTTCACTGACCGAGGCGCGCGCGCATATGCTTGAGCGGGAACCCGCGCTCATCATTGCGGATTGGCGTCTGCCGGATGGTGAGAGCATGGAACTTCTCCCAAACCATAACGACCCGCTTGCCACCCCCATTATTTTAATGACAAGTTATGGCAATGAACGCATTGCCGTGGAAGCGCTCAAATCCGGCGCTCTGGATTATGTCGTCAAATCTCCAGAGTCCATGCTGGATATGCCCCATCTTGCGGAGCGCGCCATTGAGCAATGGCTTGCGCGCGCCGAACGCATCCGCATGCAAAGAGCTTTGCTGGAAAGTGAGGCGCAATTCCGCCTGCTGGCAGAAAACGCCAGCGACATGATCTCCCGCATTGGAACGGACGGACGTGTGCTTTACGTTTCACCGGCATGTGAAACCATTCTCGGATATATGCCGGAAGAATTGACCGGAACGATCAGCCATGACATAGTCCATGAATTGGATCAGCACCTTGTCAGAAGCCTTTTCAAAGGCATGCCGTTGGATGCGACCTATACGATTGCCTATCGCGCCTTGCATAAAGACGGGAATTACATCTGGCTGGAAACCTCAGCCCGCGCCATACTGGACCGTAAAACTGGCGAAGTCATCGAGGTTCATTCCGCCTCCCGTGATATCACCGAACGGAAAAAAGCCGAAAAAGCATTGCAGGATGCTCATGACCATTTGCGTGAAGCCTATGAAAGAACCATCGAAGGCTGGGTGCGTGCGTTGGATTTGCGTGACCGTGAAACAGAAGGACATACACAACGCGTTACCGAATTAACCTTGATCGTAGCCTCCACCCTTGGCTTTAGCGAAGAGGAACTTTCCCATATCCGCCGCGGTGCATTGCTGCATGACATGGGGAAAATGGCCATCCCTGACGAAATCCTGCAAAAACCCGGCCCATTAAATGAATCGGAATGGGAAAAGATGCGCCGTCACCCCATCTACGCCTATGAGATGCTTTCGCCCATTTCATACCTGCACCGTGCCCTTGAAATTCCCTTTTATCATCACGAGCGCTGGGATGGCAGCGGATATCCGCATGGTTTGAAAGGTGAGAATATCCCCCTCGTCGCGCGTCTCTTTGCCATCGTGGATGTGTGGGATGCCCTCAGCACAGATCGTCCCTATCGAAAGAAGATGCCCCGCTCGGAAGTGATCGCCTATCTAAAAGAAAACGCGGGAAAGCTCTTCGACCCAAGACTAGTCGAAGCCTTTATGTCTGTCATCGAAAAAGATAATCACCAGGCTTAGATCTTCCAATATTTGACACGGCATCTCAATTCGAGTATCCTATCCACCGTCCGGGCAGGCCCGGCGCGGCGAAGCCTTTCGAACCCCGCCAGGATCGAAAGATAGCAACGGTAAGGAAGAGTCTTCGGGTGCCGCCGGTAGCCTGCCCGGATATTTATTCCACTTTGTTTATAGAATGCCCCGCGATGGGTATAATCCCAGTATGACATCCTCAAACTTAATAAAGATGGCAGCTGCAGCCGTAATTGGCATTGCTTTGGGTCTCATCTACGGCTGGGTCATCGACCCCATCGAATATACCGATGTTCCGCCAAATATCCTGCGCGAAGATTATCGCGCCGATTATGTGCTTATGGTGGCTGAAGCCTATCAAAAGGAAATCGACTCGGAAACTGCAGCCCGCCGCCTTGCCGTGCTCGGAAGCGAATCTCCGGCAGTCATTACAGCATCCACAATAGAATATGCCAACCGCAACGCATTTGCACAAGAAGAAATTCAGATTTTGCAAAACCTGTTAACTGCCATGCAGACTTATCAACCTCAGGGGAATAGCGGTCCATGAGCAGATTCAATTTTCGCAGCCAGTTCTTTCAACTTTTTTTTGCGCTTCTTGCCGGACTTGGACTTGGTCTGGTTTACTCGTGGTTTCTCTCCCCTGTCACCTATGTGGATGCGACCCCCGCCATCCTGCGTTCAGATTTCAAGGATCAATATCGTATTGTAATTGCCGCATCGTACGCATCCACTCAAAACTTGGACCGTGCCCGCGTCCGCCTTCAATTACTAGGGGATGTGGATCCGGTTGGTGAACTCAGCGCGCAGGCACAACGCATGCTGGCAGCTGGTGAGACTTTTGAAAAAGCGCGCCCTCTTGCGCAGCTCGCCACAGACTTAAATCAGGGTTTTGCCAGCCTTCCATCCCCTACGCCGTTTACAGTCCTCACTCCCCAAGTCGTTTCAACCATTTCCGTTACTGAAACACAGACTGAAGAGACAGTCATCATTGAAGAAACCGTCACTCCTTTTCCCACGATCCTTTTTGAACAGACGCCCATTACACCTGTTGTGATCGAAACCGCCACACCTCGCGCCACATTCACACCTGTCCCTGGACCCGGCGCGCCTTTTGCTCTTGTTGGAAGGGACACGGTTTGCGCTCCTGGCACACAGGCAGGTTTGCTGCAATTCATGTTGATGGATTCACGTCGAAAACAAGTGGCGGGCATCGAGATTATCGTTACATGGAGTCGGGGAGAGGATCGTTTTTTTACCGGATTCAAGCCTGAGCTTGGGAATGGATACGCAGATTTCATCATGGAAAGGGATACGGTTTACAGTGTCCGTATTGCAGCTGGCGGGGCGTTCGTGTCAGATATTGTCGCTCCTGCATGTACCGATCCCAATGGTATGAGTTATCCCGGCGGTTTGCTGCTCACATTCCAACAGCCTTAGATGCCATGCAACCAAAACTGTCTTTGTTCGTTATATCTTGCAGACTAAAAATAAGGAGTAACGAATGAATACATCATATTCCCAGCAAAAACCGGGCCTCGTCACAGCCATCGCCGTGATGACCCTTACCAGCGGCATCATAAATCTCTTTTGGGGTTTTGTCGCTTCAGCTACGGCGCTTGGCACGATCGTGGGGGTGGTTTGTCTGCCTATTACCATCCTGCCTACCATTCTCGGTATCTTCGAGATCATTTACGCCGCAAAGTTGATGAGCGCGCAGCCGCAGCCTGTACAGCCTTCCCCTTCGATTGCCATGTTTCAGATCTCAACCTTGTTGATGGGGAACCTCTTCTCGATGGTGGTGGGCATTTTGGTTCTTATTTTCTATAACGACCTGACTGTAAAAGAATATTTTGCCCGCTTGAATGGACAGCCCGTTCCTGCTGCTTCAGTTCCTGCGCCTGTTGTCATTGAGCCGGTCGAGCAGCCTGTTGTGGAAGAACTTCCTGTGGCGGAAGAGGTCGAAGCGCCAAAGGTCAAGAAGAGATCCAATCCGCGTAAAATTGCATAAGCTGTGATGATAAAAATTGCCGCCAGTGAATGGCGGCAATTTTTATTTAAGTGTCTTGGGGTACAATCACAGAAACACCCCGTTACCAAGGAACAATACATGCAGTATCTTAAGCGTTTCAATCTTTCGTTTCTTCTTCTTGCTTTCCTGCTTCAAGCATGCCAGGCCATTCCACGTTTCTTCAATGATGAACGCCCAAACTTCCTGATCATTGTTACCGATGACCAGCGGTTTGACACCATGGAATTCATGCCGAACACTCAGAAGCTTATTTTTGACGAAGGCGTCACCTTTTCCAAGGCCTATATCACCACTCCATACTGTTGCCCGAGCCGCGCAAGTATTTTGACGGGATTGTATGCTCACAATCACGAAGTCTATGTTAATGAAGATAAGCTGAATTACAAAACATTTGTTGAAGATTTGCATAATAACGGGTACTATACCGGTTTGGTGGGGAAGTACCTTAATTCGTGGGATGGTGCCGAACGCCCTGAGTACGATTACTGGGTATCTTTTTGGGGAGGGACTGTCCCATCCTATTACGACCCGGATCTGAACGTAAACGGCACCTGGTCCAAGCATACCGGGTATATCACTTATTTATTTAAAGACCATGTAATTCAGTTTTTGGATAAGGCGGCAAATCAAAGAAAGCCCTTCCTTTTGCTTTTTGCCCCCAATGCGCCTCATGCCCCATTTACGCCGGCGAAAGAGGATACTGGGCTTTATCAAGACCTGCCTCCCTTTCGCCCGGAAAGCTATAACGAGGAAGATAATTCAGATAAACCCATCTCCATTTCAGGCAAGCCGTTGCTGACTGAGGAGGAATCAACCAAATTAGACAACCTCCGCCGCAGGCAAATTTTGACTCTCACCGCATTAGACCGTTCCATTGGAGAGATCATGGCCAAGCTGGAGGAGACTGGGGAAATGGATAACACCGTTGTCATCTTTATTTCGGATAACGGTCATCATTGGGGCGAACATCGCATGGATCAAAAGAACACGGCTTATGAAGAATCGGTGAAAGTCCCCTTTGCCATTCGATATCCGCCTCTGATTTCCGCACCCTATACTGAGGATAGGCTGGTTGCCAACATTGATATTGCTCCCACTCTGTATGAACTATCTGAAACGAAGATGCCCGATTCCATTGACGGGTTGTCGCTTGTGAAACTGCTTAAAGGCACGGAAGATTGGCGCACTTGTCTGCTCATGGAAGCCTGGCCGGAGAGAGGTGCCTGGACTTCGATTCACACCGGGCAGTATGTTTATATCGAAAACGATGGATATATTTCCGAGTTCTATGATCTAAAAATTGATCCGTATCAAATGGAGAACAAGATCGATGCCGAGGAATATCAGGCAATCATTCAGGAGTTGCAGGTAACTCTCCAGGAAGAAAAAATCCCGAGGAATATATCGTCTGGAAAATAATTCCACATTGCGGATGGACTATCCGTTTAAGCAAACAACCCCTTGCGGCTGGCCACAAGGGGTTGTTGATTTATTAATACCTTCCACCGCTTCCTTGCAAGGCTTGGTAACTTTGAAATGCGAGCAGCCCGAATAAAAATGCCATGTAGGTACTTCGTAAAAAGACCAAACCCGCAATTGCGATTGCTGCACCTGTGATCACTGAAACCCAAAGAGAGGTGCGCAAACCGTTCCATGGGTCAGTTTGGATGAGAACGTATCTGGTGACCGTCCCGCCGTCCAATGGATGAACGGGCATCAGGTTGATAAAGCCCCAAAAGATATTGACCCACAACAGGCTGAGAACGAACGAGTTCACAACAGCTCCGCCAATCGGCAAAAAAACCATAGGGAACGGAATAAATCCTAGTAAAAAGTTTGGAACAACCGTACCTCCTGCGGCTGCGGACGCGGCAAGGATAAGGATGGCAAACAGAAAACCGGAAAAAGGACCAGCCAGAGAAATGAAAATTTGCTGATTTGGCGTGATCGCAACTTGTGCATATCCGCCCCCCCAGGAGACAGACTCGGGCACGGTCAGGCCGCCGGCAAAATGCAGAATGATTTGAGAGCCCTGTCCATAGCGGCGCATGGCGAGGGCGTGCCCCAATTCATGAATCAGAATCGAAATAAAGATCGCGATTACCCAGGTCAGCACACCGAGAATGCTGTTGGCAGAAGAGCCGAATAGAATGGCGATCAACCAAAAGAGCGGATGGACGCGTACGGGAATCCCAACGATGGAGAAGCGCAGGTCAAAACGAGTGGGTGGCGGTACTTGAAAAAGTGACATGAAGGCATCCTGAATTTATTGCGGGATGGGCAAAGTATACCCCCCATCCACAACGATGGTTTGACCGACGATCATTGAAGCTGCGGGAGAGCAAAGAAATGCAACCACTTCAGCGACTTCTTCAGGGGAAATGAGGCGTCCCGCGGGAACCTGCGCGATGAATCTTTGCAGGATGTTATCCTGATTGCCCATGGATGCGAAATGATTCAGCGCCTCTGTCTCGACCACGCCAGGACTCACAGCATTGACATTGATTCCCTTTGAGATCAACTCGACACCTAGATAGCGGGTCAGTGATTCGAGAGCAGCTTTACTCGCCCCGACCACAACATAATCCGGCAGCACGCGGACGGAACCCGCGCTCGAAATGCTGACGATCTTCCCGCCGCCGCGTTTTTCCATAAGCGGTGCGGCGCGCTGCGCGGAGAAAAGCAAGGCGCGCGCGTTGATGTTCATCGTCCAATCCCAGCCTTTGGGCTTCTGCTCCAGCGCGGGACGGTTGTATCCCGAAGCCGCATTGTGGACGAGAATATCCAGCCCGCCGAATTCCTTGTCCACTTCATCGAACAGGCGGTTCAAATCTTCGAGATCGCCCACGTCTGCTTTGACGAGCAGCGCGCGGCGGCCAAGTTTTTCCACTTCACGCGCGGTTTCTTCAGCGGGGACACGGTTGCGAAAGAAGTTGATGATCACATCCGCGCCGTTTTGGGCAAAATGCAGGGCGATGGCTTTGCCAATTCCGCGTCCCGAACCTGTGACGAGGGCATTTTTGTTGATAAAAGTGGACATGGGATACTTTTCCTGGTTTTTGACTGGCAGTATACCAGAGTGGACTTTTGGAAAAACCCTACTACAGGCGGGCTACCCCAGAATGGGTTCTTGGTAAAATAACTCAGGCAACTCATGAGATCACTTTTTAATGGAAAAATTTGGATCATCCTGCTGGCTTTTCTTGCATTGACCGGTTTGGTTATCCTTGCCTCGGGGTTGAACGGCATGAAATTTGATGAGCCGAACCTGGTGAAACTTGATAACTTTTTCAGGCTTTCAAATTCCAGTATTCCAGAAGATGGAAATCAAGTTTCGTGGTTTCGGTATTTCGTGATCGGTATGTTCTTTGTGCTGTTTTTGGCGATGCTGGGACCCATCCGCCCGCAGACCGGCAAGAGCTGGCTCTCACAATTACTGCGCTTTCTGGCGTTTACCGTGATTGCAATGATGGTCATGGGGCGCTTTGCCCAAAATAATCCCATGTTTTCGGAAGAGGGACAATCTCAAACGCCCGGAGCAGAGACAGGTGCGCAACAGCAGCCATTCATGGCGCCAGAAGTAAATCCACAGTCGGAGTTTTGGATCACAGCATTGGTCGCAGTCGTCATTGGAGTGGCTGCGGTTGTACTTTTCAATCGCTTTGCAGATCGCTGGTTTAAACCAAAAAACAATCTCGAAGAGATCGCCGAGATCGCCCGTTCTGCATTAATCGATCTTTCCAAAAATAAAGAGTCTAGAAATGTCATTATCCGCAGTTATACGCGCATGAATGCGGCTGTGAATGAATATCGCGGCATTGCTCGTCAAGAAGCCATGACTCCTACCGAATTTGCAAGACAGCTGGAGTACGAAGGACTGCCCGGTGAAGCCATCAATGGATTAACCTGCGTGTTTGAGAAGGTCCGCTATGGGGCGCAGAACGTCAGTCCGGAAGAAATTAAGGAGGCGAAACAGTGCCTGACCAGCATTCTAAAAGCGTGCGAAGCGAACCGGTAAATACCTGGAAGTCGATTCTTTCCACGCTGTTATTAATTCTCATCGCCGTATTATTATTTCCCGTGCGCCGCTGGCTGGCTGGCGCAGTGGTCGGTTTTGCATCTTATTTGGTGTGGACTGTGAATTTAATAGGGTTTGTTATCCCCCAGCAAATTTTGTGGGCATTTTTATTGATCTTGATCCTGTACATTGCCATCGGAAGTTTTTACGGGAAACGATACAAGGAAGAATCAAGCCCGGTGAACAAGTCACCAATTGTCGGGGCGGTGGAGGCGATGGCGGGTTATATCGAGGAAAGACATCGCGGAATCTATTTCAAATGGCAGATCGCGCATTTGCTTGGAAAGGTCCAGCAATCGATTCAACGGACCGCCTCGCCTGGAACCTCAGGCAGGATTCCATTGCCGTCGGACAGTGTCCAGGCTTTTTTAGATGCGGGGGTCAACACGTCCTATGCGGATTATGCGCCTGATGGTTTTGTATTAAAGAATAATTCCACGCCGCTTGATATTGAATTGGAACAGGTGGTGGCGTACCTTGAAGAACAAATGGAGATCAACCATGAGTAAGATCAACGACGTTGCTGCGGCATCGCAGAAGGTGATGGATGAAGTGGAACGCGCGGTGGTCGGCAAACGCGGCGTGTTGGAGATGATCATGTCTGCGGTGCTGGCGGGCGGGCATGTGCTTTTGGAGGATTATCCCGGACTTGGCAAAACGTTGATCGCGCGTTCGTTCGCTGCTGTGTTGGGACTTGATTTCAAGCGCATTCAATTTACGCCAGACCTTTTGCCCGGTGACATCACCGGCAGCTATGTGTTGGATCGAGCGCAGAATCGTTTTCAACTTCGGCAGGGACCGATCTTCGCGAACATTGTGCTCGCGGATGAAATTAACCGCGCTTCGCCGAAGACGCAGTCTGCTTTGCTCGAAGCCATGCAAGAGGGACAAGTGACTCTCGAAGGCGAGAGCATGGCGCTGCCCGAACCGTTCCTTGTGATGGCAACTCAGAATCCAATTGAATATGAAGGCACGTTCCCTCTGCCTGAAGCGCAGCTGGATCGTTTCATGCTCAAACTGTCGATTGGGTATCCCGATGTGGCAGAAGAAAAAGAGATCTTGAATCGACGCCATACCCGTAAACAGGATGAAGTGGAGTTGAAACCCGTCACATCCTCTGCGAAGTTGATGAAGATGCGCGGGCTGGTTGAGTCTGTGCATGTGGATTCTGACTTGGAAGAATATATCGCCCGCGTTGTGCATGAAACCCGCAATGACCGCCGCGTGGCTGTCGGCGCCAGCCCGCGTGCTTCGCTGGCTTTCCTGAAAATGGCGCGCGCTCATGCCGCGTTGAACGGACGCGATTACATTTTGCCCGATGACATCAAACGCTTTGCAAACCCCATCCTTTCACATCGCATTATCCTCCTGCCTGAATATTGGGTGGCGCGTGATATCACTGGTGAAGTCATAGCCGATGTGTTGAAAAAAGTACCCGTCCCCGTAATTGCGGAAGCTTAATGAGTCGTATTGCATTATTGGCGGCGTTAATCTATCTCATCGTACTTGCCGGCGTTGGCACGCTCAACGGTGCGATGGTGGCGCTTGCCTTGCCTTTGGTTTTGTACCTGCTTGCAGGTCTATGGCGCGGGCCAGAGGAAATGCATCTCTCCGCCGAACGAACCATCAGCGCGGAAAGAGCCGCGCCCGGTGATTCCGTCTTCGTCCATTTGACGATCACGAATCATGGCGGGGCATTAGAGCAGGTTCTGCTTCACGATCCGCTGCCCGCTTTTCTCACCGTCGTTGACGGCGCATCCAGCCGCCTTGTAAATTTACCCGCGCATGCAAGTATTTCATGGTCATATACCCTGCAGGGGAAACGCGGCAGTCATTATTTTGAAAATATTCAGGCGATTGCCGAAGACCGTTTGGGATTGATGGGGAAGCGTGCGGCTCTTCCCACACGCGGACAGTTGCTCGTGCTCCCATCCATTTCCCGCGTCCGACATATCCCCATTCAACCCCGCCAGACTCGAGTTTATTCTGGCGTCATTCCCGCTCATCAAGGCGGAACAGGGATCGAATTCTTTGGCTTGCGTGAATACCAAATCGGGGATTCGCCGCATCACATCAACTGGCGCGTGTCTGCAAGACAGGACAATGTGATCTATTCCAACGAATACGAACAGGAACGAGTCGCAGATGTTGGCATCGTCTTGGACGGCAGGCGCAAAGTCAATGAGTTTGGCGGCATGCGTTCGATCTTTGAAGATTCTATCCTTGCTTCTGTGGCAGTGGCTTCCTCCTTGTTAGCCGAAGGAAATCGAGTTGGCTTGTTCATCTACGGCAAGCGCAACAAGTGGACATCTCCCGGCTATGGAAAGCATCAACGCGAACGTATCATGCAAGACCTTGCGCTTGCTGAGACAGGTGAAAGCCAGAATTTCAGTTCCTTGATCATTCCGCGTAGATTATTCCCGCCCAACTCGCAGATCATTCTCATCAGCCCGCTGAGCGGGGGAGATGTCTCTTTGCTGGCGCAGTTACGCGCGCGCGGCTATCAACTTTTGGTCATCAGCCCCGATCCTGTCTCCTTCGAAGCTCGCGGACTTGGAGACAGCCCCTCGGTGAAACTTGCCACACGCATTGCCAGGCTCCAACGAGAAGTTCTGCTGCGGGAATTGCGTCACACAGGCGTGCAGGTTGTCAATTGGGATGTAGCGCGCCCGTTCGAGCAAGCTGTGCGCTCCGCACTCAGCCGTCCGACCGCATTCTTGCACGCCATCCAGCGCGGAGTGGGAAATCGATGACCCGCAATTTTGTTTATGCCTCCATTATTGCTAGCACCGCTATATTGACATACGGCCTTGCCGTCAATGACTTTGTCCCTGTTTCGGTCACGGTTGCGCTCCTTGGCATCGCATGGATCGTCCTCTTCGTGCGCGGCTTGACTCGTTTTTCTGGTTTGGCGTTTGCAATCTTCATCATCATTTCCCTCGCCTCCCTTTGGGCGGATGTGTTCCCCGTGTTTGCTTTGGCAGGTGTGATCTTTGCTCTGCTCGCATGGGACTTAACTAGATTCTTCCAACGCCTGCAAATGACGAACAGTCCGCAAGACGCACGCAAAACAGAGCGCGCCCATTTTATGCGCCTTGCTCTCGTCATCGGGTTAAGTCTGGCGGGATACATTGCCGCAACCCGCATCCACGTCACATTGACGTTTGGCGCGGCGGCTTTACTTGCTCTTTTGGGAATTTGGGGGATTAGTGCACTGGTTTATCGTCTACGCAGCCATGAATAACCTAACAATTGCACAGTAGGGGGCGACACTTCAATGATAATCAGGGCGCTTTGTTCTCACAGGGCGGGTTGCCCCTACGTTTTCATGAAGACAATCAATCAAAATAAATATTCAGATCCGAACAATCAAAACGATTCCCACAATTCGGGCAACTCACTTTGCAATTCTTCTCGTACATCTCGCTGCCGCAGCGGTCGCAAATCCACTTCCTTTTTTCGTTCCACACGATCTGTTTGAAGTGAGATTTGTTGAATTTTCCAATATTTTCCTTCCCCAACGTTCCCAATTCCTTCATCGCTGCTTCTGCATCATCACGAAATTTCTTTACAAAGATTCCCCTGCAAACATCAGGCCAATCCTTCAGCCATTTCAAACTACGTCCATACACCTTCACCGCGCCTTCATAATTCCCGCGAGTGATGTGCAAATATGTCACCGCAACTTGCAAGATTCCCTGATACAAATTACGAATTTCACCCGTCTCATCCCGCCATGCTGTTTCCAATTCTTCATGCGCCTCGAAGAATTTCCCTTCATTAAATAACTTCAATCCCTCGATTGCTTTTGGATGCAATATGCCATCGCAATCAAATTCAGCTTTCATCCTTCATCCTTTCTGCTCGTGCAACTCCATCACCTCACGTACCCGCGCGCGTAAATTTCCCGTCAACATTTGGATCGTGCCCATCGCCACCTCCACGCGGTCAGACATTAACTCATAGAACGGTTCCTGATCGAGTCGGAACAAAAGCGTATCTTCCGTCGCGCGGATGGTCGCGCTGCGCGGCTCGGTATCCAGCAACGCCAGTTCGCCAAAGACAGCGCGCTCGCCGAGCGTATTCAATACGCGTTCGCCATCCATCACCGCCACCTTGCCATGCACGATGATGAACATGCTGCTGCCCTGTTCACCCTTCTCCACAATATTTGTCTCCGCAGGTACATCCACCTCGCTGATAATTCCGCTCAACTCGGCCAGCGCATCATCGGGTGTGGACTTGAACAAATTCACCGATCTCAGAATCAAAACTTTTTCAACAGTTGAATGCATCTCAGCCTCCATCGACTTCGCGCAAATTTTCATCCAGCCTTGTGCGCGTTCCGCAACTTCATGCAGCGAAACCTTTTCAGTGATCCCAATTTTCTTGCAGGCTTCTTTTCCATGCAACTCTTCCGCAAGCGGCACCATAATTAATTTGATGTCACGCGGCAGGATCGTATCCAGTGTTTCAATGGCGTATGGCAGCTTTGCCTCGTTGCGCTGATTGATAATTCGCCGCGCATTCAAAATCGCTTTACGCTCATGGATGAACGACAATAAATAAAATAATCTTTCGCGCGCATGTTTTAATTCAATGCGGATGGCCTGCGCCGCAAGACTCATCTCATCTTTTGATTCGATCTCCCGCAGCGCAGAGAACAACACTCGAACATCCGCCGCCTCTTTCTTGACCTGAGCCTGAATCTCCCCATTGACATTCCCTCCGCTGAAGCCGCATGCGCTCAACGCCGAAAGCACAGCTTCCCGCAAATCATTCTCATCGACGGAAATATGCGGCGTCAGCAGTTTGGTCACAGCCTCGCCGCGGATATTCCCGCAAACTTTTGCCAGTTTGATTCGCGCCGCTTTTGGAAAATCCTTGTTCGCCAATCCACTTGCAATGAATGTCAATGCCGATTCACCGCCTGCTTCCAATGCCTTCGCTGCCGCGTCCCGCGTATGTTGATGGGTGAGCGCATCCAACACTTTGGG
>JACZJB010000125.1 GCA_014860805.1 Anaerolineales bacterium | reverse complement strand
AACCACGAAATCGAAAGTCTTGAGGATGCCATCATCTTTGAATTTGGGATCGCTGAGGGTATTGCCCTGCATGATGAGCGCCGTGGGATTGTTGTGCAGGTACATATTCATGCGCGCCAAGCCGCTCGTCGCCGCGTCCTTTTCCTGTCCGTACAAAGTGACGGGAGTCCCCGCCTCATCCCCGACCTTGAGCAGCAGCGACCCCGACCCACACGTCGGGTCATAGACAGTTGTATCTGCGCTGGTCTTCGCTTCGTGAATGCCGATGATCTTCGCCATGATCTGGCTGACTTCGCTGGGCGTGTAAAACTGTCCCTTGCTCTTGCCGCTCTCCGTGGCAAAGTGCCGCATGAGATACTCATACGCGTCGCCGAGAATGTCATCGCCATCAGCGCGGTTCTTCGAAAAATCCAGTGACTTGTTCTCGAAGATGGCGATCAGGTCAGTGAGACGTTCCACCTTCTCCTTGCCATCGCCCAATTTGGTCGGGTCATTGAAATCAGGAAAGTCCGAAAGTGAGAGCTGCGCGTTCGCATTCGCCAGCGGCGCGATAATCTTCTTATTGATCTGGTCGCCGATGTCACTCTTCCCTTTGAGCGCCACCATATCCTTGAACCCCGCCCCCTCTGGAATAATGATCGGCGCAAACGGCACACCCGCATACTTGTCACTGATGTATTTGATGAAGAGCAAAACGAGGACATAGTCCTTATATTGCGAAGCGTCCATACCGCCTCGCAAATTGTCGCACGCCGCCCAGAGAGATGAGTAAAGTTCTGATTTTTTGAGTGCCATGTAGATTCCTAAATGATGAATTATGAAAGATGAAGGCTTGCGTTGAGCGCAGTCGAAACGATGAAATTTAAGGAGTGGGCGTAATTGTAATCTCTAGTTCGATGGGGAGATTGGGGCAGGTGGCTTGGTAAGGCAATGCGTCGCCGATGTACTGAGTCCACTCCGTGCGGGTGAGGTTGCGGGTGACACGTGAACATGCTTCGGAAATCAAATCTTCGGGATGATATACCCATACACGGGTTGTACCATTTTTGCTTCCTGAGACCACATATTTGCCATCGGGGCTGAAGGCGATATATGACACAAAATCATCCTGTGTCATGCGGATGATTTCATTGCCTGTGGTTGCTCCCCCTATGTGGGCGATATTGTCCTCACTGCTCCAGACCACATATTTGCCATCAGGGCTGAAGGCGACATTTGTCACCCCAGCATCATGCGTTATGCGCGCAATTTCTTTTCCTGTAGAAGCTTCCCATACTCGAGCAGTGTTGTCCCCACTTCCAGAAACTACATACTTCCCGTCGGGGCTAAAGGCGACAGAAGACACCCCAGCATCATGCGTCATGCGTGCAATTTCTCTTCCTGTGGCTGCATCCCACACCCGGGCGGTATTGTCAGTACTTCCCGAAGCCACAAACTTGCCACTAGGGCTGAAGGCGACAGAGAACACTTCATCATCATGCGTCGAAGGATCTATTTCATCATGCGTCATGCGGACGATTTCTTTGCCTGTGGCTGCCTCCCACACGCGTACGGTATTGTCCAAACTTCCCGAAACCACAGACTTGCCGTCGGGGCTAAAGGCAACAGATGACACATATTGATCATATATCATGCGCGCAATCTCCTTGCCCGTGGTTGCATCCCACACGCGTGCAGTATTATCCCAACTTCCCGAAACCACATACTTGCCATCAGGGCTAAAAGCGACCGAGGTCACATGATCATCATGCGTCATGCGTGCAATTTCTTTTCCAGTGGCTGCTTCCCACACACGAGCAGTATTGTCATCACTTCCAGACACCATATACTTGCCATCGAAATTGAAGGCAACGACGTTGACCTGATTTTCGTGGATCATAAGAGTTTTTTGTTTGTTTGCAGTTGCCTCCCACAGGCGAATGATACCGTCGAGACTTCCCGAAACCACATATTTACCGTCGGGGCTGAAAGCAACAGAGGTCACACGATCATCATGCGTCATGCGTGCAATTTCTTTTCCTGTGGTTGCTTCCCAAATACGAGCAGTATTGTCATCACTCCCCGAAGCGACATACTTACCGTCGGGGCTGAAAGCGACAGAGTTCACATAATCATCATGCGTCATGCGTACAATTTCTTTTCCTGTGGCTGCTTCCCACACACGAGCAGTATTGTCATCACTCCCCGAAACGACATATTTGCCATCGGGGCTGAAAACCACTAATTCCACAATATTGTCGTAAGTCATGCGTGCAATTTCTTTTCCTGTGGCTACATCCCATACTCGAGCAGTATTATCGCGACTTCCCGAAACTACATACTTCCCGTCGGGGCTAAAGGCGACAGAAGACACCCCAGCATCATGCGTCATGCGTGCAATTTCTCTTCCTGATGCAGTCTCCCAAACCTGAACGGTGCCATCCGAAATTCCCGAAACCACATACTTGTCATCTGGGCTAAAGGCGACGGAAGTCACACCCCTAAAGCCATATCCATATGTCAAGAGTGAAATTTCTCTTCCCGTGGCTGCCTCCCAAACACGGGCGGAACCATCCCAACTTCCCGAAACTACATACTTGCTATTATGGCTGAAAGCTACAGAGTTTACTGCCTCAAAACTATGAAACATACAAGCCATTTCTTTGCCTGTATCAGACTCCCATACGCAGGCTTCACCGTCACTACTTCCCGAAATCACATATCTTCCATCGGGACTAAAGGAAATGGAGGATACCGCACCGCTATTCTCCATACGAGTTATTTCTTTGCCCGTGGACACTTCCCATACATGGATAGTGCCTTTTGAGCAAAAACGAGACCCGGGATCGTCATCACATCCCGCCGAAACCACAAACTTGCCATCAGGACTGAAAACAACTGAAAATACCCCTCCTTCTTGTGTAAAGCGAGTTATTGGTTTTGCTAGTATATTATTTTGCAAGGTTTGCGCAGCTTCAACGTTGGGAAACAAGCTCATAGATGGAATTGCTAACAAAATGGCAGTCTGTTGTTTTGAGTTTCCACTTAAAAAAATTGATTGTGCCTGTGCTGCCAGTTGACGTGCCAAAGCAATATTTGCCTGTTCTTCAGCATTTGCCTGCGCGGTTGCCCGTGCATTTGCTTCCGCTACAGCATTTGATTCCGCTGTGGCTCTGGAGTTTGCTTCCGTCACGGCCGTATTTCTTTGTGTCCAAGAAAAGATAGCCAATGCTGCTACAATTACCAAGCCAAAGGCTAATCCTATTGAGACCTGTCTTCT
Source organism: Anaerolineales bacterium (assembly GCA_014860805.1). Taxonomy (GTDB): domain Bacteria; phylum Chloroflexota; class Anaerolineae; order Anaerolineales; family Villigracilaceae; genus Villigracilis. The sequence continues at coordinate 12,848 of JACZJB010000125.1, read as the reverse complement.
AGCCCGCACCTCTTCCTTTTGGCTGGCAAGGATATATTCACGCTGTATCTTGGTCGGTTGGGGGTCTTCCTGTGCGCCAATTTCAGCAAGTTGCTGCTCTGCTTCCCGCAGTTCTTTTCCCCGCAAGAGGCGGCTGTTATCTTTCTTTTGCTCCCATTTCAACGACTTTACTTGTAATTCTGTGTGATATTTTAGCCATTCGTAATCTGTATAAATGGTATTTCGTGTTTCTTCAATCGCCTTGTTGAAATCATCCTGCCCGTCCCGACAGAAAATCCAATTGCGATTTGAGATTTCAGGGTGAATACTTTTTAGGTCAGCATCACGGATAACGATGGGTAGAATCCGCTTGCCGTTCTTGACTGCGTGGGCAACCTCCTTATTGCACCAACCTGATTGAACAGAATCGGGGCTGACTAAAAACAAAAAGATTTCGGCTTTTTCAATTCCTTGCTGGATTTCAATTTCGAACGTCTCACCCTTTGGTATGCTCTTCCAGTCAACCCACGGTACGAGATCATCTTTTGCCAGGGCATCGATGATTTTCTCGGCAATTGCCAGATCCTTGCGGGAGTAGGAGATGAAGATGTGGGACATGATTTCAAAAACACACTAGAGTCACTTATGCTACGCAAGACTTCGTTTTATTCCTTGCAGATATCTAAAGGGATTATTCTTTCTATTACACCGGTTTTAGTATCGAAGAGAAAAATATCTAGAAGCCCATTCGTATCCCCTGTAACTAGATTGGAGGCAAGTGACGTAAAGGTCACGTAGCGTCCATCTCCAGAGATTGTTGGATTGAATGAATTGCCGTTCGGCTGAGCACCATCCACCGCAGTGGAGACCCTTATTATTTTTTCCAACTCAACATCAAAGACAAATATATCCCAGGCAATATTTAAGTCGTCACTCACAAGATTAGTAGCTTCAGATGAAAACACTATAAAACGACCGTTGGTCGATATTTTGGGGGAAGCAGAGTCCATATCACCCAGCGAGCCATTCGCCGAGGTGGAAATAATCTTAAATTCACCGGAATGTCTATTGTAATAAAAAATTTCATCGTGAAACCATTCGTTGAGAGAGCCACTGCCTTCAATTACGATATTTCCAACTGCGTACTGACCATCGGCCGATAGTTTAACATCATAAAAATATTCATTAAAGAAATGCGAAACCGGATAAGATAATTCGCTCATATCTGCGATGAGGGCACTGACAAGACCTGTTCTTTGATCATAGATGAAAGCAGGACTTTCATTACCGATGCCATTTGCAAGGAGATTTTCTGCGTAAGATTCAAACAGAACGAGTTGCCCATCTGCCGATACTGAAGGAGATGTGGCATCGCCATCAGCCGGTGATCCATCTGGGGCAAGAGACACCAAGGAAATATTTCCTGAGGCTATGTCGTAGAGGTAGATTTGTGTTGTACCATTACCGCCTGTTGCAGCCAGATTCGTGGCGTGGGATTCAAAGACTATAAAGTTACCATTTGCGGAAATGAAAGGAGACGACGAGTTATCATTTCCTGGCTCTCCTTTCGGGTCATGAGATATGAGGGACAAGTCATCTTTTTGGCTGTCGTAGAGAAATATCTGAGAGACACCGTTGGTCGCCTCCAAAAGGTTTTTTGCCAAAGAACTGAATACCACATATCGACCATCGGCAGAGATTGAAGGGGAAAACGAATCTCCATTTCCCAGCACCCCACCATATGTTTTTGAAACAGCAGTCAAATCTGAGAAATCTCGCTTCAGGAGAAATACATCGCTGGAAAAATTAATATCATTGCACAACATATTACTAGCATTAGAGGAGAAAACAAGTAGATCACCATTCGAGGAAAGAGAAGCAATACCAGCATTTCCATTCGGATTAACAACAGCCCCTGGAAGATCTGGGCACGTGCGCCGATAGGGCTCATCGCCAAAATACTTTGTCCATTCCGCAAAGCTTAGATTCCTGTTGGATCGGTCACAGGCAAGATCAATCCAGTCATCAAAACTAATGGGAAGCACTTGCAGGGGCTCTGTTGCGAAACCACCAATCGCAATATATTTTTCGTTAGAGCTAAAGGCAGCACTCCATGGTTCCTCGAAGGGGATGCTCAATACGGTTTCCCCGGTGGATATTTCCCAAATCTGTACGCCTCCCTTCCCGTCCTGATCTAAAGCAGACCCACCCCCCGAAGCAACATAGGTGCCATCGGGGCTGAGTGCGAAGGCATTGACCAATCCTTCATGTGGTTTACGAATTAGCAATTGTCCTCCATCCACGTCAAACACATAGACACTACCTCCAGGACACGGGGCATTAATATCACCGCAGGAAGTTACAAAATTATCTGCAACAATCACAAACTTAGAATCAACACTAAATGTCAAATCCGAAGGCCAGTTGCCCGGTAATACTACGTTCCATTTCTCAGTGCCACTTAGTGGATCCCAAATTTTTAGTACAGGTCGACATGGAGATAATGGAAAACACGCTTCTAGCGAAGCCACCCATTTTCCATTTGGGCTAAAGGCAACTGTATTTACTCTTTCATCATGTAGTGTTGATGATAGAGCCTCTCCGGTTTGCACGTCCCATACAACCGCCTTCTGATCATCGCCTCCAGTAATCAGTAATCGTCCAGAATTGTCAAAAGCCAAAGAGTTTACCCACCCCGAGTGATAAAACTCCCGGTATGGTTTCATAGTTGATAAATCCCAGATAATCACGGATGCCCTTGTGGTTTTTTCAATCCCGGACATATAGAAGAACCATCCGAAGCGAGGAAAAATGCCCTCAGAAATCGCTAGGAACTTACTATCTGGGCTAAATGCTATGGAGCCTATATTTCTCAATTGGGATAGTTCGGCAATTTCTTTCGATGTTGTAGGATCCCAAATCTTTACTATTCCATCAGCGCTCGCTGACGCGCCATAATTACCATCGGGACTAATTGCCACAGACAGCACTTTGTCATTGTGGAAAATCGGTGGTAATTGTTTCCCAGTGTCCGTAGTCCAAGTTCTAACGACATTATCCCAACCACCAGCAACCAATCTTTCGCTTTCAGGATCAAATGCCACAGATGCAATTGCAAATCGTTCATTATTGTTTACGAAAAAACGCTCCTGTTCAATCATTTCCCATGCCCGGATTTTACCTTCATTGTCACCAGCGACGACGAAATGACCATCTTCTGTGACGTCCAATGATGTTATGACGACTTGTTTCTCAGAAACCAGCTGCTTGACTACCCATCCACGGGCCACATCCCATACCTGAATCGTTCCTCGGTCACCGGTTGCCAATGCCCACTTTCCTAAATTAGTATACGCGACGCTTCGAACCGGTGTTCCATATTTCAATTCACTGATTTTTTCTCCGGTGCGTAGGCTCCAGTCCACTGCAGATCCATCATAGCTACCCGTCAACAACTGGGTCCCATCCGGATTAAACTCCATGTCAAGGATTTCATCATCTTGTTCTAATGAAATGACTTTTTCACCAGTTCCAGTACTCCAAACGATAATATTCCCGCCAAGGGCCGTCCTCGGGATCAAGGTCGTCCCCCACTGGTATCCATCGCCTGAAGCAACATATTTACCGTCTTGACTAAGGGCTATCGCCGTAATACCATCAAGAGCATATGGATCATCTGATAATGGATGTAGGATATTTGCATAAACAACACCAGTCTCCACGCTCCAGACTGTTATTTGCTTATCTCCGGCAACTGCAGCAGTCGAACCATCCTGACTCATTGAAATCAAATTGATACTTGAGTCAACAACAACAGAATAAATCTCTTGACCAGTTGCAATGTCCCAGACATCAATTTCCCCAGTTGTTTCTACCATCTTATGTTCACCTGAAATGACCCACTCGCTGTTGGGACTACAGGCGACAACAAAGACCTGATCATTGTATTTACGCTTGGCAATCTCCTGACCCGTATCCAGATTCCACACCTGAACGATTCCACTATCCGTACCAGAAATCAATAGGTCACTTTCCAAGCAGAAGGAAACTAGCCTAACCCTAGAACCTGTTCCGGCCGTTGTGGAGGACATTATCCGCCTAGTCTCTTTCCACTCGTTAATATTCCACACACTAATTACTCCCCCCTCCTGAACGAATGCCACCTTTTGTCCATCAGGACTTATCGCAACTTGAGTTATGTCGTTGCCCATGATTTCTTCTGGAGGATTGAGTTGATCGTCAACCACAAGAGGCGCAAATAAGCTTAGGGTATTGAGTAGAGTTTGCCTTCCGTCATTCGTGTATGCCGCATGGCGCGTGTCCAAAGATTCCACCGCAAGCAAGATACTTAACGGCAAGAAATTGGGATCTCGATTTCGAATATCTTCGGCCTGCGCGGCTAGCTGACGGGAGAAGGCGATATTTCTTTGTTCAATCGCCTGCGTACTGGCAGCACGAGCTAGGGCTGCCTGGCTCGTAGCCAATTTACCTTGAATCTGGGCGTATACGCCGAGGATAATCATGAGTACACTCACAACAATCGAGATAGTCAATGTAAGGTTTCTGCGTCGCTCTTCTTCACGGCGACTGGAAAGGATGTATCTCTGTTGCAATGATGTTAGTTGGGGATCCACCTTATTGCTAACTTCGGCAATCCTCTGCTCTACTTCTTTCAGATTTTTTCCCCTCAGTAAAAGACTGTTGTCCCCGCGCAATTCCCAATCCAAGGATTTTACTAGTAATTTTGTATGGTACTTTAACCATTCATAATCTGTTTGAATGGCCTTGTGAGTTTCTCCAATTGCCTTATCGAAATCATCTAACTCTTCTCTACAGAAAATCCAGTTGCGTTTTGAGATTTCGGGGTGAATATCTTCGAGATCCGTATCGCGGATAACAACGGGAAGAATCCGCTTGCCATTCTTGACCGCGTGTGCAATCTCCTTGTTGCACCAGTCCGATTGAACAGAATCGGGGCTAACTAAAAGCAAGAAGATTTCAGCTTTTTCAATTCCCTGCTGAATCTCCCTTTCAAACGTCTCACCCTTTGGTATGCTCTTCCAGTCAATCCACGGCTCGAGATCATCTTTTGCCAGGGCATTGATGATCTTTTCGGCAATTGCCAGGTCCTTGCGAGAGTAAGAGATAAAAATATGGGTCATTTTATGATTTAAACCAGAATTGATTTCATAGGGTTGTAGCATTATGGTGTCGGTATTAAAGTCTCATTTGGTTGAATTGACAAATTCGAGCAGATTGCTTGATACGGTTCATCAGCCAGATATGTGTTCCATTCCTCCCGGGTTAAATTGCGATGTAGATTTTCACAAGTTCGGTTGATTAAATCCTCAGGATGCCATAACCAAACACGGGCAGTTTTATCCACACCTCCAGAAATCGCATATTTCCCATCTGGACTAATTTTTGCTGATTTTACTAAATTATTATGATTCAACCTTGCAATTTCCTTTCCAGTCGCAGCTTCCCATATACGAGCGGTTTTATCATCACCTGAAATTACATATTTTCCGTCTGCGCTGAATGCTACTGTGTTTACAATGCCATCATGAGCCATTTGAGATATTATCTGGCCAGTGAAGGGATCCCAAACAATTGCACTTCGGTTTCCGCCAGAAACCACATATTTTCCATCTGAAGTAAATTCAACTGAGTAAACAAAATTATCATGATAAACACTGGAAATCTGTTCCCCGGTCTCTGCAACCCAAACTCGAGCAGTGGTATCGTCGCCGGAAATCACATATCTACCATCTGGACTCATCGCAACTGCATATACACTCCCATCATGGGATAGGCAGGCAATTTCTGTGCCCGTCAGGGCATTCCAAACGCAGGCAGTGCTTCCACCTCCAGAGACGATGTATTTCCCATCGGGAGAGAACTTCACTGAACTCACCTTGCCATCATGGATCATGTGAGCTATCTCATCTCCGGTCGCAATATCCCAAACGCGAGCAATGAAATCATCACTTCCTGATACGACATATTTCTCATCCGGACTGAAGGATACAGAATAAACATTATTGCCATGTTGCATGTGAGCAATTTCATTGCCAGAGAGAGATTCCCACACACTGACGATAGTACCTCCACCAGATACTACATATTTGCCAGAAGAACTAAAAGCTATCGCGAACACCGTCCCATCATGGGTTATGCGATGAATTTCCTGGTCAGTTTCCACTTCCCACACGCGGGCTGTGTTGTCACTGCCCCCTGATGCCGCAAGCTTACCATTTGGACTGAAAGCAACTGCATATACACGGCCCGGGTGAATCATCCGGGCTATTTCAGCAGTAGGGAGCGCCTTCCAGACACGCAACATCCGATCTGCGCCAGCAGATGCAACATATTGTCCATCCGGACTAAAGACTGCAGTATAAATTAAGCTATCATGGGTCTTACGGGCAAGTTCCACACCAGTCCCAAATTCCCAAACCCGCGCTGTAAAGTCACTGCTGCTGGAGACAACATAAAAACCTTTTGGGCTAAATGACACGGAAAGAACACTATTGTCATGAGTCATTCGTGTCAGTTCCTTCCCAGTAAAGGCTTCCCATACGCGAGCAGTGTTATCGCGGCTGCCAGATACAACATATTGGCCATTCGGAGAGAATGCTACAGAGGTAACAGTACCCTCGTGGAACATTCTAGCCATTTCAGTTTTGCTTTCGATCTCCCAAACACACGCCGAGAAGGGGTCACAATTGGAGACTAGATAGTTACCATCTGGACTGAAGGCAACCGAGTTTAATGGTTCCTCGCTTTTTATTCGGAAGATTTCCTCACCCGTAGTAGCTTCCCAGACGCGGGCTGTTTTTTTGTCGGCTGAAGCGATAAATTTACCATCCATACTGAATGTGACCCATGCCACTGGACCTGTATTTAATTTCATCTGAATGATTTCAGTACCTGTAGTTGTTTTCCAGATGCGTATGGTCTTGAAGCCACCTGCAGCTACGTAATTCCCATCCGGGCTAAAAGTAACGGAACGCACTTCACCATCATGTTGGAAAGCGTGGACTTCCACCCCCGTTGCGACATCCCATACTCGAACGATTTGGTCACGCCCTCCCGAGACTAAATACTTTCCATCAGGGCTAAAGGCAATTGAGTAAACTAGATCAGTATGTTGCAAGCGAAAAAATTCCTTGCCTGATGCTGTTTCCAAAATCAAGATAGTTTTTCCACCAGCCGAGGCAATCAATTTATTATCCGGGCTAAAAGCCACAGCACGCACATCACCGTCTTGCGATTGATTAATAGCGTACACTGCATGAGAGGTTAAGTTACCTAATAAGATTTGGGAGGCTTCACTGGAAGGCAGAATTTCCATCGAACGCGTGGCTAGCAATACCGCAATGAATTGCTTTGAATTTCTTGTTGCGTTAATGGATTGGGCTTGGGCGACTAATTGACGCGCAAGTGCTACTCGTGCTTGTTGCAAAGCGTTATTACGCTGAAACAACGCCGCAGATGCTAGTAAAATCATTATTATGGCAACGCCAATGGAACCCCAAGTGATGGTTTTTCTCACATAATCAGCTTGCTGTCGGCTTTTCAAAAGGTATTGACGCTGTAAAATAGTCGGTTGCGGATCGTGTCGGTCACCAATACCTGCAAAAATTATTTCAGCTTGGCGTAACTCTTTTCCTCGTATAAGTCTACTGGTGTCATTAAGGTTTTCAGGCAATGCAGACTCCAAAGCTTTATTCTGTAACTTTTTGTGGTATTTGAGCCAATCATAATCCGCAAGAATTGCCTTACAAGTTTCCTCAATGGCAGCCATGAAATTATCTTGCTCATCCCCGCAAAATATCCAGTTACGCTTTGATATCTCTGGGTGAATAATTTTGATGTCAGTATCACGGATAATAATGGGAAGAAGCCGTTTTCCATTTTTAACCGCATGGTCAATTTCCCTATTACACCAGTCCGACTGAACAGAGTCGGGGCTGACTAAGAATAAAAAGACATCAGATCCTTCAATGCCCTGCTGGATTTCGCGCCAAAACTCCTCGCCCTTTGGAATGCTCCGCCAGTCAATCCACGGTTCAAGTTCATATTTTGCCAAAGCATCGATGATTTTCACAGCGATTGCCAGGTCTTTACGGGAATAGGAGATGAAGATGTGGGACATGGTATTTGTAATTAGGAATCCGATATGATTTAATAGCCGTGATGCCAGAAATGGCAATAGTAACGTATCTTGTGAATTTAGAAAACTTAAACACGCAAAGATCCCCTGACAAAACTCCAGTATTGGACTTGCCAAGGGATTGAATCAATGAGATTCAGTTTGCGGTTTCTAACCAGGAGCCATCACCGATTTTTTTCTTAACTGCCAGCCAATCACAATCAGGATCAAGGCTAAAACCATTCCCAGCAGATACACAAGGCTTTTCGAAATTGGTGCACCTGAAAAACCCGGTTTAGCAGGATCCACAGGAATCGGTCCCCTCCAGGTTCCATCCTGATTCTTGATGTACAGATTCCCTCCATATGGTTGGGCCTGAAGATAAGCAGTCCCTTCGCCTTCTTTGTTATAGGGATTCTGTTGGGTGCCATCCTCATTCCCAGATGTGCGATAGGGGTCTACATATATATCTGCAATCGTCTGTGCCTTGACAGCTGGGGCGGTCGCAATCAACAGCAGGAAAATGAATATAAACAAGGGTATGGATTTTTTCAACATTTTTGTTTCTCCAATGGTCAAAGTAATTACAATGGGAGACTATGAGAACACGCTCCCAAAATATCAAGGTGAATGAAGAGCGCTTTCGCGTTCAATAGCCTCGATTTCGGCTCGCACCCTGGAAATTTCTTGAGTGTGCAGCGGGATATCGAGCAGTTGGTTAAGAACGTTAAGTGCTGCATCGTATTCTTGCATTTCCTTGAGACACATAGCTAGATACAGACTCGCTATTGGGTTGCCTGGGTTTGATTGAAGATATTGTTCCGCCAACAGCCTCGTATCTTGCCAACGATTTTGCGAAAAGAGCGCACCGACCAGAATCAGATGTGCTGCATTCTGAGTATCATCTAATGTCAGGGCTACTCGCGCCTCCCTTTCTGCTTCTTGAGGGTTTTGCATTCGCAAATGGAGGAATGCCAATTGTACATGGGGAAGTACCCATTTTGGATCAATATAACCAGACTCCTTTAGGGCATTAATTGCAGCCGCATCCAAATCCTGCATCATAAGGATGACCCCAAGGTTGTAGTAAGTGACGGCATGATTGGGGTTCTCGTTTGCAGCAGACAATTGAACTTGGGCGGCTTGTTCCATACGGCCCTTGGCAAAATAAGTGACGGCTAAATTGTTGGAGGCGGGGTTGGCTGGGAGAGCCAACTGTAAAGCATTAGAAAATTTCATTTCCGCATTCTCAAGGTTTCCCTGCTGCAGCCATAGAAATCCTTCCTGGTTATAGGCATAGTAAGCCTTTTGGTCGAGCCATTCCGTATGATGAAGCATATCGATTGCCTCTGACGAATAATTAACAAGTGCTCCAGACCTATAGGCGGAAAGATAGAGAGTTCCAGCAGTTATGCGGGCCAGGTCACTCCATGAGAGCAGAACAATCAAGACCACAATGGAAAAAATCTGCAACAACTTCATATTTCGCCGTGGTAATGTCTGGACGAGATTAGTAATTTTCATGTCTGAGAAACCTGTCATAAACCTTATTCACAGTATAAAGAATGATACCTGTAATTAAGAACATCTGGATATTGGATTATCCCGTGGGTCCAAGATATATCGGATTGAGGAAATGCTTTTACTAGTGCCACGAAGGGTAGAGAGAAGTTCTATCGGTATCTCATGGCGTTATGGGAACCGCGATGATAACAATACGGTGTGCGTTTGTAGCATACGGCCAGCAGGAGATCAAGGTGACCATTTCGGCAGTCTGTGGCTCCGAGTATGCCTGCAAAACCGCATTCCCATCCTCTTCAGCACCCAAATATGGAATGATAAATTTTTTCTCGACTCGGTAATGGAACTGGTCTTGCAGTGTCAATAAAACCACTTCGTCTCCAGGGGTTAGTTGATCGAGGTATTTGAAAACCTCGCCATCCATGTTGTTATGCCCTGTGAACACAATGTTACGCCCTTCCCCCGGCGAACCACTAGTGCCGTAATGGGACGCAACATAGGAGACGGGATCCCAGGATAGGTATTTCTCACCATTGAACGAAATGTGCTCCACAGGAGAGATTTCCTCTACACCAACATTCAAGCTGATCTTAGGGATCATTACCCGAATGGCGGGCAAAGCAGGGGGAGAAAGGGTGGGCATCGGACTGGGAGTGAGCGTTGGGAGTGGTGTGGCAGGAGGCATCTGCAAGTCCGGGGTGACCGCAATGATTAGATAACTTGAATGCGCCTCGATCTGGGCGTCAATGGTTTCCCTGGCCAGCCGTATGATTATCATGCTCCCCAGAATAATCCCGGCAGATAATAAAAGATTGCCAAGCAACCAAGATGTTACAGGTCGAGATAATATTCGCCTTGCCATATCCATTTTTTATCCCAGGGGAATTTGCATTTTTCTAAGTTTGGGCATGCACATCGAAAACCAACAATAGGGAAATGGCTTTCGGCCCGCAATGCCCCACGATAGGCTGACATTCCCTCGATCCAAATGGCATCCGCGGATCCTCCTTTGATCACCATCCACATATTGGAAGAAATATTCTCAAGCGACATGGGCAAATCCCAACCAGTCGCTCTCTCAGGATATGGCGCAAAGGCACTGGCTGTCCATTCCTTCACATTGCCTGCAAGGTTATGGACTTCATAGCCGCTCAGATCGCCCATGAATTGACTAATCGGAGCAGGTCCATTTTCTAATCCGCCCAAATTGATTTCGGATAGATCTTCTTGATCCCCTGGAAATTGCTGATTTGTTGGACCTCTGGATGCCTTCTCCCACTCAGATTGTGTTGGCAGTCTCCCCCCCAGCCAGAGGCAATATTGTGTTGCTTCTTTCCAGGTCAGATCTGTGGCAGGTTTGTTGATATCCTCGTTGGGATACTTCCATTCTTCGGTGGGTTTGCAGCCTTCATCATCAAAACATTGCTGGTATTGTGCATTTGAGACTTCATTTTTCATAATCCAGAAATCTTCAAGGAAAGCTTGCCCGTGGCGCCCAGATTCCTTGATCAATGTTCCAACCGTGAAGCATTGATCAGATTTATTTAGGGGCTCCATCAACTTTATACATGAGGAATTCATCAATTCGGCTTCATCATTATTAAATCCCATATTAAAGGTTCCCGCAGGAATAAGTACCCATTCGCCTGGAATGGCACGCTCTCGGCTTAGACTTGGCCAGAGCCACAGAAAGGTTAAGGCAAATACCACAACAGTTGCACTTCCTCCAATAAAGAGGCTCAATCGTTTTTGGTATTGTCGACTAACAAATATATACGTCCTTTGAATATCTGTAATTTTGGGATTAGTTTTTGTGTTGTTCTTTGCAAATACATGCTCTGCTTCTAACAAATCTTTCCCTCGTAGGAGACGTCCTGCGTCTTTTCTCTTTTCCCATTCGATCGCCTTATTTTGTAGTCTTGTATGTTCCCCTACCCATCCAAAATCAGTTTGTATGGTTTCTTGTATTCCTTCGATGGATTTAGGAAAGTCATCAACGCCTTCCCTGCAAAAAATCCAGTTTCGCTCTTTGATTTTTGGATGAATATAAGACTGCTGTGTATCCTGAATGATAATTGGAATAATTCGTTTCCCAATCATATCTGCATATTCAATCTCACGCCGGCACCAATCTGAGTGTATTGAATTTGGACTAATTAGATGCAGAAAAACATCTGACTCTTTAATTCCCTTTATGATCTCATTCTCAAATTTTTCACCCTTTGGAATACTCTTCCAGTCGATCCAGGGTTTCAAATCGTCCCTTGCAAGAGCATCCACGATCCGTTCAACCGTTGCGAGGTCAACACGAGAATATGAAATGAATATCTGAGGCATCCTATCTCCTCCCAATTCCAAGATTAACTGACTATTCTATACCTGCTATCTTGGCTAGTGCATTTACATATACCAGCATTTCTTGACGCACCTTTTCAAGTTCTACACGAAAAGCCTTCTCGTACGCCCAAGAATGTTCATGATCCACCGTGCTCTTGTCAGGCGTCTTTTTCTCTTCATGATCCTTGAGCATTGGATGCCATTTGACCAAAAACGGGCGTAAACCCTTATTTAGAACATCGATTGCAACTGCGCCAAGAGAATTGGGACCTTTGGCAATTTCCGGTCCGGCTTCTCGTAGAATCTGGCGGGTAATATTGAAAATATTGTAAAGGGAGGTCATTGCCTCACGCAAGATGCCGGTTCCTTCTTCCAAGGGAACGACGGAAATTCTTGTGGACAATTCTACATACAAAGACCAAGCTGCGTGTTGCTGCGCCTCATCATTTTCCAGTTCTAACGAGCCCAAATTGAATGGCAGTCCTACCGTCAACTTGGTTGCCTTGACTTTTTTTCTGGTTGACATAGCATACTCCTTTGATCAATATTGATTATATCCCCAAAGCAACATACACCATACTGAAAGTTGGTGAACATGGTGGTCTTGAACCAGGCGCCCCGGGATCAGCAGGGAACGTCCCCATGCCGATGGAGGATAAATATCTGCAGCTTGGAGATTCCAGCGGGGAGGGTTCGTTTTGGTTGGCATGTGATTTTGGCGTATTTCCCGAAAAGCCAGCGAAGTATAAAAAAGTATTGTTAAGTATAGGCGAAAGTAGCGTTGTTGTCGATTATAGGAGTGACATTTTAACGTCAATATTTTGTGCACCCCCGTTACGCCACTTTCATTAGT
>JACZJB010000124.1 GCA_014860805.1 Anaerolineales bacterium | reverse complement strand
TCGTACATGTAGATATAAAAGGAGTAAAAATGACAACACAACGACAAGCTTTAAGGAGATCAAAAAGCAATCGGATGATCGCCGGCGTGTGCGGCGGGCTGGCTGAGTTTTTCGGGATCAGTTCCTTCTGGTTTCGCCTCGCCTTCTTCATTGCCTTCATTCCGGGCGGCGCGCCGGGCATTCTCATCTATCTGATCGCCATGATCATGATCCCGTCTGAATAAAACGGCTGTTTCGGCTTCGCTGATTCAACAGACCCTCTTACGAGGGTCTGTTTTGATAGTATCTATAAAAAGCCGCTAAACGTTCGTCACCTTACTCGAATAACCTGCCCGGCGTAAATCCAGTTCGGGTCATAGAGCTGCGGGTTGAGCAGTTGTATGCTGTAGACGGATGTGCCGTAATAACCCGCGATGATGCGAAGCGTCTCACCGCTTTGCACGGTATGATAAGCAGGTGCGGCGGCAGGCAGGTTGATGACCTGTCCGCGATAGATCAGGCTCGGGTTCCAAATCTGCGGGTTGACGGCAAGGATGTCATAATAGCTGACTCCCATCCGAGCGGCGATTTTCCCAAGCGTATCTCCCCATTGCACAACATAGGTACCGCCTGACGGATAATAAACCGGCGCATAATAACCCGGGTCATAGGAATATCCCGTGGGGATGTACAACACCTGCCCGGCGTAAACCCATGAGCCGAGCCCCGGGTTGGCCGCCTGAATGGCATACACGGTAGTTCCACATAGACGGGCGATGCCGCTGAGGGTATCGCCCCACTGGACGGTTATATAGGTGCTGCAGGTATATGCGCTGGCTGTACCGGTAAAACCAAGGGATGAAAACAAGACGGCAAGCAAAACGATGATCTGAGCAGTTCTCTTCAACGACATGGAAAACCTCCTTTGAATTTAATCCAATTCGACGATTGGACCGACAACCTATTTTAGGAAACCCTGAAAGCATAGGCAGGGTACGCAACCATAAGTATTATTGCACGCAAAAAGGAGAATTTCAATCACAAAACCGCCGTTCCCAAAACTTTTCTTAAGTTTGAGAACGGCGAAAAGACAAAAGCCAGAACCTATGTGGGGATATTAAATCTGCTTGCGCATCGAGCGCAGGTACAATTCCTCGACCTTTTTCCTCGCCCAGGGAGTCCTGCGCAAAAACTTCAGGCTGGATTTGACACTCGGGTCATCCGTAAAGCATTTGATGGGGATGCGCCTGCCCAACTCCTCCCAGCCGTATTGCTCCACAAGGCGGACAAGGAGCATTTCGAGCGTAATGCCGTGCAAGGGATCCTGCGGCTGAGAATGGGTCATGGCGTTCTTGATCCGCGAGACGCGAAGCGCCTCCACAACATGACGAACAGGCCCGCCGCCAAAACCACAAAGCTCCCGTTCACAAAAAACCATTTGAGCAAAGTGAAAATGGGCGCTATGCCATCTACCCCAGGAGTTTGAGATGGATAATTGATCATCACCAGCGAAGCCGCGATGTTTTCAAGGTAATCGAAAAAAGCGCCGAAGACTGGGAACAGGTTCAAGAGCCGCCAGCGGCTGGCCGCATCTGGAAATGCGCGCGCAAACACCCAGCTGATCGAAGTGACAAGAAAAGCCAGATACACCAACGGGAAGATCAGGTCAAACGAAAAACGCGCGCGGACGTACTCCGCCCGCCCTGCCTCTCCATACATCTCCGCCATTTTATACAGATCGTTTTTGGAATAGAAAAAGGAAGTATCTGGCGAGTCTGCGCCGTTGGAATATAGCGCAGCTTTTTGCGCCTGCGCCGGCAGGACCAACCCTCCAAACAAGAGAAAGCCGATCAGCGCAGCCAGTGTCACAGGTCCGCTGGAGAGGCGGTATAAAAAAGTCGAAAGGGACATGCTACGCCTGGACAAGGTGGAAGCGGTCGCTTTCCCACTTGATGGTTGAGGACGGAGCCTGAGTCCGTCGCAATTCATTTGCCACAAATGTGAGGATCTCCTTGTGCCGCCCGCTCGCCCAGGGATACTGCGCGTCCCACTTGTCTTCGGCTGGGAACCAGACCGTGACGATCACATCTGCCCCGCCAAACTCCCAATAGAATTCGCAAGTGTTCTTTTTGAAAATCGAACCTTCGATATATTGCACCTTGCCTGAACGTCCCTGCGTTTTGATATTGATCTTTGCCATGTGAAATTCTCCTCAGTGGTTGGTTTTATCTTCCAGCGCGTGAAGTATGGTGAGTATAACGCCATCAATATTATTCGTCACATCACTATTCCAAAAGCGGATGACTTTGTAGCCGAGCGAGTTCAGGTACTTCGTCCTTTCTTCGTCATACTCTTCCTGCTCCAAGTGCTGACTGCCATCCAGTTCGATGACGAGTTTCTTTTCGATGCAGACAAAATCGGGGATGTACTTGCCAACGGCGTATTGCCTTCTAAAGTTGACTCCCAACTGGTCGTTGCGGATGAGTGACCAGAGTTTTGATTCGGCGGGCGTGGGTTCTTTGCGTAATTCGATGGCGCGGGTTCTGGTTTTTGGGTTGCTTCTGGGTGGGCGCGGCATTTTGTCCCCTCCTAGCCTCCCCAATTGCGACGGAGAGCACGTCGAAATTGGGGAGGGACTGTTGCTCTTGAAATCAAAATTTTAGCTATGCTTTCGGTGTTCATAAAAAATCTCAATTCCCAGTTCTCCCCCAAATTCGACGGCACCATCGTTGCATTTGGGGGAGATGTCCGAAGGACAGAGGGGGCTAAAACGCCTCCGCCAGCAAACTCTTCTTGCAAGCTATGATTCTACTTTTACGGTATTGCACTCATCGCGCAACGGAAGCCAACAGTGCCTAAACCAAGTGGTGGTTTGCCATAAATGCCAGTATCATCATAATCTGGAACTAGCCAACCACGCAGGTCAGAACGAATAAGGACTTCGGCTGGAAGAACTCCAAATCGAAAGATCGATCTCGGGCTACCTTCTCGATAGTACCATGAGCCGCCTCGTAACACGCGAGCATGACCGCTATTAGGCTCACCCGCATCTGGTCCCATAGGGTTCGATCTGGGCGAATTTTGATAATAAGTATCAACATACCAATCATTGACCCATTCCCAAACATTGCCCGCCATGTCCTCTGCGCCATATGGGCTTTGACCACCAGGGTACATTCCAACCGGGGTTGTATCTCTATTGAGGCTGTTGTAGTTCACCAAAACATCATTCGGTAAAGTGTCTTTCCAGGGATAAATTCTGCCATCTGTTCCGCGGGCTGCTTTTTCCCATTCAGCTTCTGTGGGCAATCTGCGACCAGCCCATTCACAATATGCCTTTGCTTTATACCAATCCACATAGATTACTGGATAATCATCGAATACCGAGTCGTTATAGTAAGCAGAACGCGTCGGTGATTTTAAGATTACTGGCAAGTCGCAGACCTGCTCTGAAACACAGCGTTTATATTGTCCATTGGTCACCTCAAATTTATCGATCCAAAACGCATCCAGCAGCACGGTATGTTGAGGCTGATTGTCGTAATAGGAAGGAGATTGATGTATCTCAGGTATGATTTCGTCGTCGGATCCCATTAGAAATTCACCTTGTGGAACAAAGACAAGAACTGCGTCATCCTTTTCACTTACCAACATTGAACCAATGCCATAGGTCGTCGCAGAAGCATCAGGAGTGATCGAAGCCTGCGGTGATATAGGCACTGACGCGTGTGTAGGTAATGACGTAAGCGTAGCAATAGGCTGAGAGGTGTTGGATGGTAAAACTTCAACTGGACGATTGCCGCTTGAATTGCATGCCGATATAACAAGCATCGAGTTCAATCCAAGCAATACGGCTCGGACATAAATTCTTTTCTGCACTCGGACAAGCTTTGAATTCATCCTGTTCTCCCTTCAATTTTGACAAACTTACAACCACTCCGCGCAAAGTGGACAACTATCCACGAATAAAACCACGAATTCTCGAACCGCGAGTCGTCCATTCGTTTACACTTGCACCTGACGCAAGTGCAGATGTTCGTGAAAAATTCGTGGACGGTCTTCATTCAAAACTCTCCGCCAGCAGACTCTCAAACAGCCCCTCGATGGTTCGACAGGCTCACCACAGCGCCTGCCGCGTGGACTCCGAGCCTCAAACGGCGAGTATCCGCCCCCGCACGAAGTCCCCGAGCCGCTTCACCTGCACTGCACCGAACGCAGTGATGGTGCAAGTGTGCGGCGAGTGGGAGCGACTCGACCCGCGCCACCACGCCCGTATCATCCCCGAAAGGGGCAAACTCTTCTTGCTTCATTGGTATCAAATATTGGTAAAGAAAATAATCAGAACAAAAGCAAAGCCCAGAATGGCTATTGCGACATTGAAATTTACCCACAAAGAATGTAGGCGAATACGTTCACGGATTGTTCTTCCGAATTTAGTCGCGTGACTTGTGTTGGCTTGCTTTCGACGAATATCCAGTTCGGCTTCAGGGTATAACTCGTTTATTCTGTCCCGCCACGCTTTGGATCTCTCAATATGAAATTCTCCGCGTTCATAAAGTTTTGCAACTGCAATTGCGCCAAATATTCCCAAAAGCACAAGCAGAATAGAAAGCGGCAAACTGCTCATAGTTAATCCGTTATTGAGAATTAATACAGTAATAGCAGAGGCAATTGTGAGAATAAAGTTTGTCATCATAGAGCGTTGATTTTCGGACTGTCTCCGTTGCTCCCATTCCTCTTTGCTATAAGCAAGAAGGATTTCAACAATCACTTTTCGATCATCACTTTCTACCGATTGGTCATTTTTCTTTTCAGTAGTTTTTTGTACCATAGCTATACTCCTTAACTTCACGAAAACGCCTCCGCCAGCAGACTCTCAAACAACCCCTCGACTTGCCTCTCACCCTCCCCCATC
>JACZJB010000123.1 GCA_014860805.1 Anaerolineales bacterium | reverse complement strand
GGTCATCAGAAACGCGCCTGTCAAATTTACATCCAACGTGCGATGCCAATCCCACTCATCCATCTTCAACAGCAAGCCATGCGGTTCCACCGCTGCATGGTTGACAAGAATGTCAATACGGCCAAAATCATCTTCCACGCTATTGACCACCGCTTGCACGCCTACTTTTTTGGCGATATCTTCAATATATGCTTTGGCTTTTCCGCCGCGGGCGAGTATTCCATCCACAACTTCCTCCACGTTGATGGGGGAGATGTCATTTGCGGCCACAATTGCACCGTGCTGTGCAAAAGTCTCTGCCAATGCCCGCCCTGCCCCTTTTCCCGCGCCAGTAATCAAAACAACTTTATTTTCAAATCTATTCATCGGTTTCCTGTGGTTTTAATTGCATACTGGAATCGTGTCGGGATTGACATTTGCATTCAACGGCAATCCAAAATAGGGGGTCGGGTCGTACGTATTTTCGATATCCAATTCGTTCTTATATTTCCCGAACCCATCATCTTCTACAATCGAAATATGCAAATGTACCCCGACTGGATTGCTGGGATCACCGGAGTAATTTCCTTGATAACCAAGCAGAGTTCCCGCCTCCACAAATACTTCTTTTGTCCCTGCGGGGAATTCAGATGAAATAAAGGAATTTCCCTGCGGGTCTGCCATGTGAGTATAGTACACCCAGATCTGGCGTGAAGTCTCAAGCGGATCCTCCGGCACGCGGATGATGACCGTGGATATCCAATCTGCTTCACGGGTGAGGTAGCCAGAGTAGGCAGCTACAACAGGTGTGACGCCAACATTCGTCCCTGCGAAAATGTCCAGGCCGGAGTGGCGGTGACCGGGGCGGAATGAATCGTCCCAAATAAACCCGATCAAACCATTTGTTGGGAAAATGAATGGAGCTGTGTCGCATTTTATTCCAGAGGTCATCATCAATTCCGGTCTGGAAGACGGGTCGCGAATCCAATTTATCACTTGCGTGGTGCGGGCGGCGCTTTTTCCATAGGTGAAATACAGCGTAAGCCCCGCAACAGCAATTGCTACAGGGATGGCGAGAAGAAATATCCTTTTTGGCATGATGGGATTATACCCACGAATTTTCTTATAAAAAATCTACTTGGTGTTATTCGATTTCTTATACAGCCAATTTAATATTGGCCCATTGATATTAACCAAAAGGAGACATAAAAAATGACACTCTATATCCAACCTTATCCCTTCCGCCGCGTTACCCGCCGTTTTGCCGAACAGCCCCATCAGCGCTCTCTTGGCGTAAACATCCGCGAAGAAGACGAAGCATACATCCTTTCAGCGCTTGTGCCAGGCTTGAAAGCTGAAGACCTGAACATTCAGATCCTTGAGGATGTGGTCAGCATTGAAGGCGAGTATAAGACCGACGAAGCTGAATTCCTTCTGAACGAACTTCCCAGCGGAGCCTTCCGCCGCACCCTGCGCCTGCCCGCTGAAGTGGATGCGGAAAAGGTCGAGGCGAAGATCGCTGATGGCGTTCTCACTCTGACCCTGCCCAAGGCAGAGTCTGCCCGCCCGAAGAAGATCAAGGTCGCTGTTCATTAATCGGTAGAAAAGACGTCAGAAAACAGGAACAGGAAACAGGTCACGCAGGAAGCGCGGCCTGTTTTTTTGTCAACGGGTAAAAATCAGGCGGTATAGAATGCCTGCACTGGGTATAATTCAGCCATTCTTATTTTTGGAGAAAACCTGTGCGTGTTAAATCGATTTTCCTCATGGCATTGATTTTTGCCATATTAACGGCTTGCGGCGGAGAGGCTTCCACGGAAATTCCCGCTCCCACCGTTGTGCCAACCCATACTCCTTTGCCGACGGCAACTGTCATCCCCACCCCGTCCACGCCGCTGGCGATCCTTGTTTTGCCTGCCGACATGGACAAGGAATCTTCCGACCTGTATCAAAAGACCGTGTATGACCTTGCGCAGCAATCTGGATTCCGTTTTCAGGTTCGCAATGCGCTTACCCCAGAAGACCTTGCCGACCCGACCTTGAAGGTGGTGATTGTCCTGCCGCCTGACCCGGGTGTTGCTTCATACATTGCTGCTGCTCCCGGCGTGCAATTTTTGGCTGTCAACATTCCTAATTTAACAGCGGGTGGAAACTTGAGCGTCCTCGCCCCAGATACACAAGTGGACTTGCCAGCCTTTCTGGCAGGATATACCGCCGCCATGCTGACCGAAGAATATCACATCGGCATGTTATATCCGCAAGGCGACGGAGAGGCTCAGCGTGCCGCTGTCGCTTTCAATAACGGCATGCGATATTATTGCGGCTTGTGCAATAGAATCTTTTTTACAACTGTAGATTACCCGACCTTTTTGGAAATTCCCGCCAACGAAGACCCTTCAAAATACGGCGGCTATGCCAACCTCATGATCAATGACCGCGATGTGGACGCCCTTTATATTTATCCAACCCTTGCGAGTGACGATCTGCTTTCCTACATTGGCACACAAGGAGTGTTATTGTTTGGCACATCCATGCCGGAGCCGCGCCCCGGCGGCTGGGTGATGACTGTCAGCCCGGATACGGTCAAAGCGATCCAGATTGCCTGGCCTAATTTATCTACCGGGCAGGGCGGAATCAACGTTCAATCTCCGCTCGGGCTTGCAGACGTGGACCCGGGCCTACTGCCAGCCGGCAAACTTGCCCTCGTCCAGGAGACGCTGGACAACCTGGTTGCCGGGCGTATTCTGACGACAAACCCATAAAACAAAAGGACGGGCTGCAAGCCCGTCCTTTTGTTTAAACATACAACTGCGAGGATTGATCCTTGGAGGCTGACCATTCCTGCCGCACCAGCCACGCCATGGACTTGATCAGCAGCGCCATCGGGCTAATGGGCGTGGAGAGGAATTCGTCTGCCCCCGCATGCAGATATTCGGAAATTTCCGTCATACTTCCTTTTGGGGCAAGCAGTAAAAGAGTCCCATTGGTGGTGCTGCGCAGTTCACGGCAAAGTTCGATCCGCTCAAGTTGGGACAGGGGAAGATCGAGAACGATCAGAGTAGGGGAGAGCAGGCGCGAAGTCTGCAATGCGCTTTTTGCTGAATTTTCACAAACCACATAACAATTCTTTTGCTCGAAAAGAACTTTCCACACATCAACCATTTCTCCGTCCTGTGAGACGATCAAGACGGTGTTCATTTTATTGAAGCTGCTATCAGACTTCCAGGCAACCATTGTGTCCTTCCTTTCCGTTTGTGTATTATGTGGTTGAACAGGCTGGAAAGGGTAGTGACCCTCTGGTACTATTTTTCAAAAAACCACTTGACTCAGTTTTGATTTACATGATAAACTTTCGACGCTTGAAAAAAGCAAATATCAAGAAAGGAGGCGCACGCCTAATGTTTATGAACAAGTTCTACATCACACTTTCTCTCACCGGCAAAGCTGGTGGTTTTGATTCTCGCAGTGCGCCTGCATCCCGTTAGACTGGTATAGTCGTCTTACGGCCACGGTGTCACTGCGACCCGTGGCCGTTTTTTTTATTGATCCGCATGGCGGCCATGGG
Source organism: Anaerolineales bacterium (assembly GCA_014860805.1). Lineage (GTDB taxonomy): Bacteria > Chloroflexota > Anaerolineae > Anaerolineales > Villigracilaceae > Villigracilis. The sequence goes on along the minus strand of JACZJB010000123.1, from coordinate 1,017 downwards.
TTAATGACCTGTGGCCGTTTTTTATTTTGTGCCCGCTTAAGCGGGAGGAGTTAGAAATCATGTTTGAAATTCAAACCCAGTTGTTTGAAGCGAAGGATGTTCGCTTTGGTCCCATCGACCATGAGGCACATCCCGAAATCGAATCCAAATGGACGCATGACGCCGAGTTCATGCGCCTGATGGAAATTAAACCTGTCCGCCCGCTTTCGCCCGCGGCAGTGAAGAAGCAGTACGAAGCCGTTGAAAAGGAGATGGAAGAGGATAAGAACCTCTTCTATTTCACCATTCGCGCCCGCGAAGATGACCGTTTTATCGGCAAAGCCCTCGTGGAATGGGTTGATTGGGCGAACGGAAACGGTTTTCTCCGTTTGGGCATCGGCGCGGAGCAGGACAGACGCAAAGGCTACGGTTCGCAGGCATTGAGCATGTTGCTGCGTTACGCCTTTGGCGAATTGAATCTGTACCGTGTCACGGCGGTCATGCCTGCTTACAATGAAGGCGCGATCCGCCTCTTTCAGAAGTTCGGTTTTGTGGAAGAGGTTCGCAGGCGCAAAGCCATACACCGCGATGGAGAATTTTGGGACCTCGTCTCATTCGGCTTGCTAAATGCCGAATGGCGCGAGCAGGCTATGGCGTAGGGTGAAGCGATGAAAGACATTTATCGCAGATCCCTTGTCCGACTCGCTTCCGAGTCGCCGGAGATTATGGCCAAATCCTTCCTCAAGTGGGATGGCGACACAGAGGCGCACCGCCTTGGCGACAGCGCACCTGCCCAGCTTTGGTCTGAGAAAAGGACCAAAGAGTATCTTGAAAAAAAAGATGAAAAATCGAATCAAGCTTTTCGTTTCGCCATCCGCACGCTGGATGAAGATAAATTGATCGGCGTAACATCGCTGTGGGTTCAAAGCTGGGCTCACAGTGATGCCTGGCTTGGCATATTCGTCGGCGAGCGTGATTACTGGGGCAGAGGTTTTGGAACCGATGCCATGCGTCTGATCGTGCAATACGGCTTTTGTG
>JACZJB010000122.1 GCA_014860805.1 Anaerolineales bacterium | reverse complement strand
CTCATTGCCATAGCCTTCTGCTGTATCGACATGACGGTAGCCTGCGCGGATGGCTTGGTATACCGGGGATTGTACGTCTTTGTTGGGGATGAGGTAGGTGCCGAATCCAACCATCGGCATCTCAAGATTATTTCTCAGGTTTATGTATTTTTGCTGGGTTTGCATTGTTTCTCCTTGATTTGTTATTGTATCGTTTTATTGGACGATCACAATATAAACCCATTAAGTGTATTTACATCTATCATATCACGCCGAGTTTATATCTAATCACGCCAAAAAATGAGTTGCCTTTCTGGAAGCCGTGCTTCATCAGATCAAATATGAACAAACTCGTTCTGTTGTTCAAGAAATCCTTGGAGAAGAACTCCTCACTACAATGTGGGTGAAGGGTACACAGTATGGCAGTAGAGCAAGCAGTCCATCCCGCATAAGCCCAAGATAAAGATGGCAAGTCGACCGAAAACAGCCTGTGGAATGCAGGCTGTTTTATTCTTTAACCTGGTCAGGATTTAACGATTTTTTTGCGGTCAATGGGTATGGTTGTTACCAAGCTAAAAAAAATAAACAAAAGGAGATTGAGATGAAAGCATTAAAAATCATGATGTACCTAATCGTGGCATATTTGACCATAAGTTGAAAACGCCTTCGGCATCACCCTCTCCGACCGCAGTACAGCCATGCTGCACGGGGATTCAGGAACCTGGTCATGGCATTCCTGATTCACCTGACAGCGTCCAATATGGAAACCTATCGCAAGCTGGTGATGATCTTTCAAGTTTTCGCTGCAGGCGAAGCTTTGATCTTCGCCTTTCAGTTGTTTTCTGGTATGTACACTTTCGCACAGGTCGGTCCGCCCATGATCATTTGGACGATCTTCACAGTCTTGCTGTTCATCTTTGGAAGAAATCGTTAAGCCAAGATTCGACTCAAATTAAGAGCAAGTTTCAAGTCTAGAAAGCGTGACTCGAAGTTAGGTTACGCTTTCTAGACTTGAATGGGGTGCTTAAGAAGAATATGTAGCACCTGTTTGCTACTCTGGTTATAACCGCAATCGGATCTGCCCGGCGAGGTACATATCTGGTATACGGGTATAAGTTTAGAAAACGAACGTAGGCGGCACGTAGGCGGCGGAGAGTTTCTCTCCGCCGTTTTTATTTACGCTGTACTTATCCCGATCTCTAGCCAATTTGCCGCACATGAAAATGAGCAAAAGTAACTCGTTGCACTACAAGAAATTTCGTAGTCCATTTTGTCTATTAAGGGTCTAAGAAGCTAATTTTTCCATAAAAAAGGAATGGATTGACAAGCATATAATTGTGAAGTATAGTACTAAACAAACGTTTGGTAAGTAGAAAATACTAGGAAATGAGCAATGGCAAACCGATTAAAAATATTAGAGCCTAAATCAATCAAAGAGCGCGTAATGTATGCTGCTTTTGAACAAGCATTTGGTTTTTTTCCAGATGTTATGCGAACTATGTTCGCGAGCACACAATTGGATTTGAGCCCATATAGGAATGTTATGGCCACATTCCATCGGCGCAGTCCATCCTGGAGCAAAGGGGAAACCGAGTTATTCGCATCCTTTGTTTCAGCGCAAAATCACTGCAACTTCTGAATGCTTTCCCACGGCGCAGTTGCGTCACGCTATATGGGAGAAGAAGTGGTATACGAAGCTTTTGCAGATTGGACAACCGCCCGTGTCCGCCCGGAGGTCAAAGCCACACTTGGGATGTTGAAGAAGCTCACCCTTCAACCGCTCGAATTTTGCGCGGACAATATCATTCCTCTGCTTGAGTTAGGTATATCCCCGGCGGCTATTGAGCAAGCGATTGTGATCGGTGGTTATATCTTTAATTACCAAAACCGCATGGCGGACGCGCTTGGCGCTGACATCCCGCAAGACAAAATCAAACGCGCAGGGGCAATGCTCAACCTGACTGGTCGCTCTGCGCTAAAAGACAATCAAGCCGAGGGTGAAGAATACTCGTACAAAGGCGTAATCCCGCAAGAAATCCAGGATATGGTGAATAAAGTGTTTGATGGACCTGGAGATTCAGATATCCATTTGCGTCAGGCAGTTTTTCGCAGGGGGATGATGTATTTAGGTTTCCCTGAAACAGATATAAACATTCCCGACAACTTGGTTCGCTATATTGATACCATTTCTCGCCAAGCATCTAAGATCACAGA
>JACZJB010000121.1 GCA_014860805.1 Anaerolineales bacterium | reverse complement strand
GGCTTCGCACAGCGCGCGCAGATAAGTCTCCGCGGTATGCCCTTCCGGGACGGTGAACTCCGGCAGATGATAGCCCTTGAATCCAAGGTCCACGTTGCAGCGTTCGGCGATCAGCAATGTGTTTGAAAGTGAAGACGGTACTTCTGCAAAGAGTTGACTCATCTGCTCGGGCGAACGCAGGAAATATGAATCATCGGTCATGCGCATACGGTCGGGATCGTTGTACGTGGAGTTGGTTTGGATGGCGAGCAAAATATCCTGCAAGCGCGCATCCTCCTGGTTGACGTAATGCACGTCATTGGTGGCGATGTAATTCGCCTCGTAGCGCGCGCCCATCTCCAGCAGTTTTTTGTTCAGTTCGGTAATTTCTTTAATATTGTGCTGTTGTAACTCGACAAAGAAATTGTCCTTGCCGAAGACATCGTAATACCAGTTCATGCGGCGCACGGCTTCTTCGGGGTTATCCTGCAGAAGCGCGCGCGGAATCTCCGCAGACATACAGCCAGAGGTGCAGATCAATCCCTCGGAATGAGCGGCGAGAAATTCACGGTCGATGCGCGGATAATAATAGAAGCCTTCCAATTGCGCAGCGGAAGCAATTTGCAGTAAATTCTTGTAGCCGGTTTCATTTTCCGCAAGCAGGAGCAGGTGATAGGACGAACGATCGAGTTTCGAGTCGCGGTCTTTCATGCCGCGGGCTGCCATGTAGGCTTCCAGCCCGATGATCGGCTTGATTCCCTCCGCTTTGGCGGCTTTGTAAAAATCGATCACCCCGAACATGGTGCCATGGTCGGTGATCGCCACAGCAGGCATGTCCATTTCCTTGACGCGTTGAACCAGCTTCTTGATGTTCGAGAAGCCGTCCAGCATGGAATATTCAGTATGGACATGAAGATGGGCGAAGGACATGGGTAAAAAAGATTATAGCACGCATGTTCATTTATGAAGTTGGCGGTTGGCTTAAAATATTTGAAGGCTTTTCATGATGAATATCTGACGGTAAGAATGGTGCAATGTCTGACGGGGGATTTACGGATAAAATACAACTGGATTTGTAATATTATTTTATTGATAATTGGACAGGCAAGGTAAGGCATGTACCCCATTCCTGTAAGCAAAACAAAGATCATTCCACCGCGTCGCCGTCCCGAAATACTCACGCGTAAACGCCTGCTGGATATGTTGTTCGAAGCGCTGGATAAGAAACTGGCGCTTGTTTCTGCGCCTGCCGGGTACGGAAAAACCTCCCTGCTCATTGATCTTGCAGACCAAAGCGAACTACCCTGCTGCTGGCTGGCTCTTGATGAAATGGATCGTGATCCCCAGCGATTTGCTGCGTATTTTATTGCCGCATTGATGGAGCGTTTCCCAACCTTTGGCGGTCAATCCAAAAATGCACTGGAAAACATGTCCTCTTTTGAACAGGATATGGAACGCCTGTTGGTGACTCTGTGCAATGAGATCATCGAAACCATCCGCGAGCATTTTATTTTTGTGCTGGATGATTTCCATTTGCTCGACGGCGTCCAACCTATTCAGAACTTCATCAACCGTTTCATTCAATTGATGGATGAGAACTGTCATCTCGTCATCTCTTCCCGCATTCTTACAAGCTTGAACGACCTGCCGCTGCTGGTTGCGCGTGAACAGGTCGGCGGCTTGAGCTTTTCAGACCTTGCCTTTCAGCCGGATGAACTTCAGGCACTGCTGGCGCAGAACAATCACTTGCAGGTCTCAGATGAACAGGCGCAGCGTTTAATTGAAGAAACCGAAGGCTGGATCACAGGCTTGCAATTTTCCGGCGCGGATGTATTGAAGAAGCATACTGCCCGCTCCCTGATCGATGAAGGGGCGGACCTATTCGATTACCTCGGACAGCAGGTGTTGGACCGCCAACCCGCGGATTTGCAGGAGGTTATCCTGAGAACCGCCATGTTCGATGAGTTTGATGCCTCGCTTTGTCAGTCGGTTCTGGCTCCATTCCATGCCGAGCCGCAGGACTGGCAAAATTGGATCAAGCTGATTGCCCGCAATAACCTCTTTGCCCTGCCTGTTGGCGCAGACGGCAGATGGCTGCGCTATCATCATCTCTTCCGGGATTTCATTCGGGCACGCTTCGAGCGGGAACGTCCGCAGGAAATGCAGCCGCTGCTTTTCCGCCTTGAGGCTGCCTACGAAGACATGGGGGAATGGGAGAAGGCGCACTATATTTGCAAAAAAATAAACGATATCAACCTGCTGGCAGAGATGGTCGAACGTTCTACCGAGTTCATGTTCCAACGTGCCATTGTTACGTTGGAATCCTGGCTTAATGAGCTGCCCCCTTCCTTGCTGCGAAATCGACCGGGGCTGTTATCCATCCGCGGCGCCATTCTATGCACAAAAGGGGATGTGCGTGATGGCTTGGATCTGTTGATCCAGGCCGAACAAACTTATCGGCAGGAAAAAAACGCCTATGGGCTTAATCTGACGCTTGTTCGGCGCGCGACAGCATACCGCTTTCTGGGAGATTACGCCGCCTCCCTGCGTGACGTGGAAGATGTGATCCAATCCACACAATCCAGTGATGATATGCAGGGACTGTATGCGGAAGCGCTGCGTCTCAAAGGGCTGGTCTTGTTCCGTCTGGGAAATGCGCGTCAGTCCATTCCATATTTGGAGCGTTCGCTCAACCTGTATCAACAGAACGATAAGAGCAATATCCCGGTGTTATTGATGGAAACCGGCATGGCATACCGCGCCACGGGAAATTTTTCAGACGCCCGAAATTCCTATGAAAAAGCTTTGCATATCTGGCGGCAAAGCGGCAATCTTTTGTGGCAGGCCAGCCTCCTGAACAATATGGGAGGCATGTATCATGTCCAGGGCGAGTATGAAAAAGCGGTGTATGCCTTTGAAGAAGGTTTGCTATGCGCCCAGCGCAGCCGTTATGCCCGTCTGGATATTTTGATCTCGATCGGCTTGGGAGATTTGTTTGCTGAACTTGAAGATTTCAGCATGGCGGAACAAAACTACCGCTACGCCTCGGAGGCGTTTCAGGGCATGGATGATCACTTCCTGTCTCATTCCCTGTTCTTCGCGAAGATCAACCTAGCTCTGTTGCAACAAGACGCGGAGACTGCACGCATCCTGCTTGACGATGCTGCTGAATCGCTCGAAAACAGCTCATCGAATTATGAGCATGGTTACTTAAGTCTCTTACAGGGGCGCCTTTTTCTTTTGGAGAAGGATTCGGAAAGAGCTGTTCGGGTATTCAAAAAGGCGGAACAGTGTTTTTTGGAAGATAACCGCGATCTTGAAACAGCAATCGCTCGTGTATGGCATATTGCAGCTTCTTGCCAGGCAGGCAACCCTGCGGAAGCGGCGCAGGGAATCAAAAGCCTGTATGGAAATCGATCTCAAATCCCACACGCGGTTTTGGTTGCCGTTCATCAGGCGCGCAGCTGGCTGGATGCCCTGCAAAATAATCCTGATATTGCCCGTAGTATACGCGACCTGTTCTCACAAGCCGACCGCCTGGCAAATAAAATTCCACCTACCCGCCGTCAAGTGAGGCGTCAGGCGCATGTGATTCAGGGACCAACACCGCACTTGGCCATTCAAGCATTCGGGCAGACGGTGGTTAGCCTGGGCGGCAGACCGCTGGCAGTTTCAGATTGGCAGACCCAATCTGTGCGGGAGCTTTTCTTTTTCTTTTTAACGATCTCCAAACCCATGACCCGCGAGCAGATCGGTGAAATCCTCTGGCCGGATATTTACGAGCCTGCCAAATTAAAATTAAGGTTCAAAAATGAGATCTACCGCCTGCGCAAAGCTGTTGGGCAGGAAGTGATCCTATATAAGGATATTTACTATTCCTTCAACCGAAAACTGGATTATGAATACGATGTGGAGGCGTTTGAATCCCACCTTGCCAGAGCCAAAGAGACGGAAAATAATCTTGAGAAAATTGGGTTTTTCCAGAAAGCAGTGGATTTGGTCAAGGGTCCTTACCTCAATGACATCTACCAGGATTGGGCGATCCATGACCGCGAACGCCTTGGCCAAATGTATTTGAACGCCCTTGCTGCCTTGGGAAATTTATATCAGACCAATGCACAGCCGGAAAAGGCGCTGGAAATCTGCTGGCGTGCCATTGCATTTGACCCTGGTTATGAAGCGGCTTATCAGATCAGCATGCAGGCGTATCACCGTCTCAGCGACAAAGCCTCCATCCGAAACACGTACCAGGCCTGTGCGGAGGCTATGAAGCGGCAGTTTGGGCTGCCTCCTTCCCCCGAAACCGAAGAACTCTACCGCCGACTTTCCTTATAGCATTCGGTCATATTCATATCAAAAAGCCGCAAAGATTTGCGGCTTTTTCGTTTGGAACCCCAAAAAACCGTTCACAGAAGCAGGAATCAGCCAAAAACACCGTATTTTGAAGCCTGTTTTGAAGCCTGGTTATGAGTATCTTAAGCACATCGTACTTCAATTTTGTAAGATGTTCAAAAGGAGTTTCTCATGAAAAACACGCTGAATCTGGCAATTTTGTCCCTTTCCAAGATCAACCCCCAGCATATCCAGCTCTTCTTTATCGTGCTTGCTCTGACCATGTTCGTTCTCGGCGCAGGCGCTCCGGACGATGGCGGGGGCATTACCAAGCGTTGATCCTGCTGCCTGCTCTTGCTGCGGGGCTGCTGGTCGGCTTCGGATGGGCGCGTTGGCATGACCGCCCATACCAGCCGCCGCAGATGAAATACCTTTGGTTGATCTTTATCTCTTTTTTGCCCCAGTTCGCGGCATTTTACCTGCCGGGCATCAGCCAAAGGCTCGCACACAGTTCGCTGGGTTTGCTTTTGCCGTTTTCCCAGGCCCTGCTTTTGGCTTTTGCCTGGCTCAACCGCAAACTGCCGGGGATGTTGATCCTGCTTCTTGGAACAGCTCTCAATTTCACGGTCATCACAGCGAACGGCGGGTTTATGCCCATCAGCCCGCAGACAGCCGGTCATCTGGTCTCTCAGGAAGTTTTGATGGATTTCCAGCCGGGTGACCGCTTTGGCACAAAGGATATTCTCCTGCTCCCCCAGGATACCCGCTTCGAATGGCTTGCGGATCGTTTCCTTCCCCCGGCTTGGTCAGCCTACCAGGTGGCATTCAGCCTCGGTGACGTATTGATCGCCATCGGCATATTCCTGGTTCTAGCCTATCAAGAAACCCAGCCAAAAGAAAGTTTACCAGTGAGGTAAGAACCCATGATTCCTTCGCTCGCATATCAACCCCAATTACAGATCGGCCTTAAGGCTGTATCAAGACCCAATGACGGAGTAAGCCGCATCTTTGCCGCGGCAGTTGTCAACCGGCAGTTCTGCGAGATGCTGTTGCAGGACCCGCATATCGCTCTGCAGCGGGGCTATCTCGGTGAGACCTTTTCCCTTAGCAAGGAAGAGATGGATGCGATCATTTCGATCCGCGCCGAGACCCTCTCAGATTTTGCGCGCCAATTGAACAAAGTGCTTAACCAATAAGAATCGGTGCCAATTTTCATGCAATCGGACTTTGCCCTGAAGAAACTCCCCAACCCGCAACAAAGGCTGGATGCCCTATTCCAGGCTTTTGACGGTTTAATGCTTGTTCTGGATGACAGCGGGAGAATATTGGATTACAAAGCCGGCAACGGTTCGCAATTGGACATTTCGGTTTATAGAAAGACTTCCGGTAAATTTCAAGATATCGTCCCGGCAGAAGTTGGGCGGAAATACAAGAATGCATTGCAGGAATTGCGAAATGGCAGCAAGGTGGTGCTCTTCGAATATATGCTCGAAGTGCCCATGGAAAAAGTTTGGTATGAGTCGCGTCTCGTCCCTTTTACGAATGGACAAAACATCATGTTCGTGCGGAACATTACCAAATACAAACAATCCTCGAGCGATGAATTAACCTTGGCTTACGATAAAACGATTGAGAGCTGGTCGCAGGCGCTTTATTTGCGCGATCAGGAAACGGAAGACCATACCCGCCGTGTGACGGATATGGCGTTGAAACTTGCCCGCCGCTTGAACATTTCAAATGGCGATCTCATTCATATTAAGCGCGGCTCCATCCTGCATGATATTGGCAAGATGGCGATCCCGGACAACATCCTTTTCAAGCCCGGCCCGCTGACGGAAGAGGAGTGGGTGGTGATGCGCCGTCATCCTGTGATCGCCGCCGAGATTCTAAAACCCATCCCATATCTGGCGCCGGCCCTGCCGATCCCCCTCTCTCATCACGAAAAATGGGACGGCAGCGGATACCCGCATGGGTTGGCGGGAAAAGCCATTCCACTGTTTGCGCGCATCTTTGCCTTTGCGGATGTGTACGATGCCCTCATTTCCGATAGACCGTACCGCCGCGCATGGTCTCAGGCGCAGGCCTGCGCCTATATCGCCGAACAATCCGGGTTGCATTTCGACCCGTCCATTACACCTGTGTTTATAGGGATGGTCTCGGAAGCGTAAATCTACGTATTGGCGTATCAGTGGCCCGAGGGGAATACGGATACGAAACAGGGGTCCTGGGGAGCACGCCGAGGCAACTCGGCGTGTAATTTTTAAGAAAACTTTTTCTGCTTCCACTCCCAATACGCCACACTGACATAGGCCCCGAAAATAAAGATAAGACTGCTGATGTATGCCCAGAATAGAAAAGCGATAATGGTCGCCACGGTTCCATAGATCAGGTTCGAGATGGATATATAAGTGGCAACAAAAGCGATAAAGGTCTTTTTTGCCACTTCCCAAAGCAGTCCCGCACTCATGGCGCCGGGCAGAACCTCGCGCCAGGTGGATGCCCCGTGCGGCAGAAGCATAAAGATCGCCATGAACAGGGCAATATCCAGCAGGATGGTCAAAGCGATGCTGATGCTCGCAGTCAATGGCAGGGCCGGGTTGGGCAGCCAGAAGCGCAAGTTAGCCAGCACACTGCCTGCCAGTGAGATCAACAGGAGGGTGGGTCCAACAAACGCCAACACGAAAAGGATGGCCAGTCCGCGCCGCTTCCATGCTGCGCGGCTTTGTTTGATGCGCCAGATCCTGTTCAAGGTGTGGGTCAGTGTATAAAAAACGGAGGAAGCCGACCAGATCAAGCTGACCAACGCTACGCTGCTGACGGATCCGCGCGCCTGGATGATACGGTCAATGTTATCGCCTAATAATTCGCTCAAAGCGGGTGCCACAAACTCAAGCCGCTGAATAACCTCATGCTGATCCAGGTCCGCTCCAAAACTAAAACTGGCGATGGAAATGCTCAAGAGAATGAGAGGGAAAAAGGAGAACAGTGCAAAATAGGAGATGGCAGAAGCCATGATCGACGTATCAGGCTTTAACGTCCGCTGCCCCGCGACCCAAAGAATCCTTAGCCAGCCGCGCGAAAGATCGTTCAATCTGTGAGCCATGCGTCTTATGGACTGTTGAAGCATTTTCCAGGTGTACGGTCTGTCGGGCAGGGTTTTCATGCGCTATCTTCGTCTATGTGGTTGCTCCATGTGAGATGAATTCTTGTTCCCGCGCTAGGGTTGGAGTGGATATTGATGGCTGCGCCGATCAGAAAGGCGCGTTCGATCATGCCGGATAGTCCAAAGTGATGATTGGCAAGCAGGTTGTCTAGCTCAAGTTTCGAGTCGGCGTCGAAGCCTTTGCCATCGTCCTGAATATTGAGATCGACCTTTGCCGGGGTTAAGCTTCCATAGATCGAAATGGACTTTGCTTCGGCGTGGCGCAGGCTGTTTTCGCAGGCTTCCTGCGCGATGCGAAATAAATGCTGTTCGATGTGTGCGGGAACGCGTTCTTCGCCGGCTTCCAAATCTACCGCGATCTTTACCTTGTCGCCGCTTCTCTGCATGAGGTTGTCTGCCAGTTCGATGATGGCGGGCTTGAGACCGTACATTAGCATGGGCGGGCGCAGCTCACTGACGATTTCACGCAGGCGATGGGTGATCTCTTCATAGGAGGATTGTAATTTTGGCGAAAGGGTGATCTCACCAAGGTTGTTGCGAAAGGCGGCGAGTTGATTGAGGATGCTGTCGTGCAAATCCAGTGCGAGGCTGAGACGATCCTGTTCGTAGCGTTCAACATCCAACTGGAAGAGTTTGCGGACTTGTTCGGCGTGCAGGATATTGCTCAACGCAATGGCGGTCTGGTTGGCGATGGATTGCAGGATGGGGATTTCTGCCTGTGGATACAGGTCATCTGGGTCGCGGCGTCCGAGAAGCCAAAAGCCGATGAAAGAGTCACCAGCTTTGAGCGGAAGAATGAGGCGGACCCAATCGCCATGTGGAAGATCGTATGGCGG
>JACZJB010000120.1 GCA_014860805.1 Anaerolineales bacterium | reverse complement strand
CTTGACGCTTGAGTCTGCGGCGCTTGCCATTCGCAATGAATCTGGGTTTGCGGCACCGCTTGCCAGTGTCACAGTTGGGGAGAAAAACGTCGCCCTAAATATTGATAAAGAAAAGGGGGTGTCTCAGAACCTCCCTTTATCGGGGACGCCCCTTCCTTTGGGGCCAAATGGTCTCGAGACCAGCTCAACTCTTCCAACCGGGACGATTGTTGTGCTTGGGGTGATCGGGGTTCTTGTGCTGATCGGTGTTTTTATTCTGATTAAGCAGCTCAGTGGATCGGGCAAACGCAGCAGCGTTAAGAAATAATGGACGTATTTTCCAGTTCCATTTTTGAAATGATCGTACGGTTTGTTGAGGAGCAGCAAAGATGAAATCCAAATCTTTTCAAGTCATCGTATTGCTTGCATTGATTGCCTCGTTTATTCCTGCCAATGCCGGGGCATTGGTGACTCCGCCTCCTGTGGATATGTTCCAATTACCCTGGGAGCAGGGCCTGGCATGGGTCTCTTTTGATGGGTTGGACAATGGCACCAAGCGCGCTTCCACCAGCCCGCATAATTATAAAATGGGCGGAGCGGTGGATTTTGCTCCTCAAGCCAATATGCAGATCGGAATGGATACATCAAATTTTTGGGTGGCGGCTGCCGCAGCGGGGACGGTTTACGAGATATCCAGCTGCCATATTAAGCTTGACCATGGCAATGGCTGGACCACGGAATACTGGCATCTAGCCAACATCCAGGTAAGTTTGGGAAGCAAGGTCAGTAGAAATCAGCGTTTGGGTATTATTGCCAATAACGCAACCCAGCAAGTATGTACCGGTAATGAATTTGCCGGTCCGCATTTACATTTTGTAATGCGTCCCAACGTGCGGGAAACGGTTTTTGCCGGCTGGAATGTCAACTTTAATATTCTTACGAACAAAACTACATTCACAAAAAATGGACTTACTGTGCAAAGACTCCAGCCCATTCTGAATGTGCCAAATTTGCAAATTGCAGATAGAGGCGCTCTCGCTTGGGACACATCATATACAGGTACTCTGGATCCTTATCGCCATGAAAGGTGGTTGCTGGTATTAACCGAGCCGACGAAGTTTGATATTACTGTAAACCCGGTTAATGTTGGGCTTATCCCTGCAATTGTTTTACTGGACTCGAATGGAAATGAGATCTCTCGGGCAAATGGGGTATTGAGTAGTACCCAGCCGCCAGGAGCTTATTTTGTTCAAATCCAGTCAGATAGCGGGACCGGGTTTTATAGCATCATCGCCACGCGAGACGGCTCTGTAGTTCCGACTGTCACGCCTACAGCTACAATTACATCCACATCTACTGCTACCCCCACGTCAACGGGAACGCCTGTGGTTACTGGCACACCGACTGTAACAGAAACACCAACCAGTACATCAATCGTGATCGAAACACCAACCATGACCGGAACACCGATCATCACCGATACACCCATGGTGACTGAAACGCCCACGGTTACGAGCACTCCTATTGTTACTGACACAGCGACTGCTACGGCAATCCCCGTCATTACAGAGACACCTTTTGTGACAGATACCCCTTTGATAACTGAAACTCCCTTTGTCACTGAGACGCCTGTGTTGACCGGCACGCCCATCCTAACGGAAACGCCCTTCGTCACCAGTACTTCCGAAGTCACGAACACACCGGGTACACCAGTTGTAACAGAAACACCTATCTTGACGAATACACCCCCAGTGACAGGGACAGCGACGTTGCCGAGTACGCCTACACCAACTAATACATCGCTGCCTTCAGGTCCGTATGTATTAACGGATGCCAATCCTCAAAGTTTGATTGTCGGTGAAACGGGTCTTGTCACCGTCAGCCTGAACAATGTACCTCCTGAAGGATATAGCAGCACCGAGTTCACATGCACCTACGATCAAAACTTGATCGAAGTAAGCAATATTGCTGTTGCTGGTCTCTTTGGCACAACTCCAGTATCCGCGCTCCAGGGTCCCCAGAGTGGCAGTTTCATTCTGGCGATTGCGGGAAGCAATGGAAACAGGGCTACGACCAGCGGTGCAGCTTTCACATTCAATGCAAGGGGATTACAGTCTGGTCAAACAATCGTTGAGTGCAGGGCACGTGTTTCAACCGGCAACGGTACACTTGAAAATATTTTGTATATTCCCGATACCCTGACAATCTTTGGAAACGCGCTGACAGCCACGCCTCCTGCTGCGCCGCTGATCAGTGGACAGGTCTTTGCCAGCAAGCAGGTGACCATCCGATTGTTCAACCCGGATACGACGCTGGCTGCTACAGCTACGGCCAATGCCGATGGAACCTTTAGCCTGACTGCTCCTGCCGGCGTATACACAGTCATTGCCTCGGCTCCAGGATTTCTCAATGCTCAGGGTTCTGCCACGCTCATTAATGGGAACAATACGATCATGCCCATCGTGAGCCTGCCTGCTGGAGATATCGATGGCAACGGTGTCATTGACCAGTTCGATGCTTTGACCATCGGGATGAATTACAACGCTTCTTCCCCCGCCGTAGCTGACCTGAACAACGATGGCATTATCAACGTCCTTGACCTTGAATTGCTCGCAGCAAATTATCGCAGGTCAGGTGCGCTTGCCTGGCAGTAATTGTGAGACAACAAAAAAAAAGAGAGCCGCACATTGCGGCTCTCTTTTTGAAAACATGGAAGGTTAAAATTCGATCTCGCCGATTTGTTCAAAGTTGATATCGAATAACTCTTCTGCCTCGGTTTCGAGTTCAGCTTCAAGCGCATCTCCAGCGCGGACTCCGCGATTGCAGTATGACCTATAAGGGCAGTAGTTGCATTTCGAGACCTCATCAGTTTTCGGGAAGGAGGAGGCGTTTGTGATTTCTGAGGATAGTTTTACGAGGGCATCCCAGTCCCGTTTGAATTGATCCCCTTTGTAAGGGAAGTGTGCCGGGTCATTGGGGAAATCTGGAAACCAGTAGACCATTTCGATTTGTTCAGGTTGAATGGGCTTGCCGTCATTGAAATGCGCGCCTGCCTGCACGAGCAATGCGCGATAGACCCGCGTTTGCCATCGGATGGCAAGCCATTCATTTTTTGGACGCTTGCGATAGGTCTTCCAATCGTAGATGTAGATCTTGTCTTGATCGAAGCCGATCAAGTCATATTTTGCGACAAGACGGAATTTTCCCAGCGGTGCAGAGAGCGTGGATTCAGCATGGCGGCGGGTGAGGCGGGAAAGGTGACTTTGAGAAAACGGCAGAAAGTTAGCCCACCATCTTTGCAGGTTGTCGGAGTTGGCAAGTTTTTCGATTTGCTCTGCGGGAATGCCGATAAGATGCTGCTGTGCAAGGCGATGAAAATATTCACCTTCTTGTTGGTGCTTTTCGTTTTCCAGCGCAGGCTCGGTTTCGATGGCGGGATATGTCAGCTGCTCAAGGTACCGCAGCTCGAACCTGCGCGGGCAGTCGTTGTAATCCTGCAGGGACGACTGGCTGAGAGTGGTTAATTGGATGGGCATATCCTTATTTTGCCACAGAATTTTACGCCTATGCTATACTTTGGAAAAATGGGAGTGACTAGTTCATTAACCAACCATAAAAACTGAAAAAACCCAAAAGACATAAAAAGTGGAAGTTTCGCGCTTTTGTCTCGGCGGTTGATGAAAGTTCATACTGCACTCTTGTAAAAAATTTTTGGAGTTTGAATGGGACAGGATACACAGGTAGCCGTTTTTATAGACTACGATAACATTGAAATAAGTGTGGAGGAAGCTTTCGGTAAAAACGCCGATGTAGATTGGTCGCGCATCTTTCAATATGCGGGACAGATGGGACGCGTGGTTCTGCGACGCGCCTATGCTGATTGGGCGGAAGCCGCCAGCAAACAGCGTCAATTGCTGAGCCTCGGCGTGGAACTGGTTCACGTCAACAGCAAGCGCGGGAAGAACGCGGCGGATATCCGTATCGTCATCGATGCGCTCGAACTGTTTTACGACGAGAAGAATGCCTTCACCCATGTTCTGCTTGTTTCCGGCGACGGCGATTTTACCGAACTGGTTCACCGCTTGCGCGCGCATGGCAAGACAGTCATCGGTATGGGCATCAGCGGTACGAGCGCAGATTACCTCGTCAATGCCTGTGACAAATTTGTCTTTTACGACAAATGGCAGGGCGTGAGTAAATTCAAAAAGACCTATCCGAACAACGGCGGGCAAAGCCAGCAGGCGGCAAAACAGAACAGCAATCAACCCGTTTCCAGGCAGGCTGCTCCTCAAAGTGCAAAGACGGGAACGCCTGCACCGGTCTCCCCCGAAAAGAAACTGGAACGCTATTTGAACATTCTTGCGGGACATAAAATCCGCATGATGCCAACGGAGCATCGTCCGCTCATTATTTATAAGATCTATGAAATTGTCAAAGCGAATCCCAATTTCACTTTCAATCAACTGAAAGAATATACTGAAGCCTTTTTTGCGAATGCGGCGCCGAAGATCGACCAGCAGCTTGTGCTCGATACGTCGCATCAACTCTTTCACACCTTTTGTTTTGAGTTTGACTCCGATACGACTGAGCGCATTTGGAACCGCAGGATGTGGCTGCCTGAAGATGTGACAAGCGCGCCAGACCTGCTCAATAAATGCGACCAGAAGATTTTGCAGATGCTGGTCAATGACCTTGGCCAATCCGAAAAACTGGATAAGGAAGTTGCCGCCAAAATTTTATACGGCGGCATCCGCAACCCCAAGGTGCTCGACCATATTGAGGATTTAATCACTACGGAAAATCAGGTATAATCTCGAATATGATTTACGAATTTCGTGCAGGCAAATCCCCATTGGTCATCGGTGTGCGTGGCTTCATCAACACCTTACCTTCTGGAATCGCGCCTGTACGCTGAAAGCGTCTTTGACTTTCATACGCCGCAGGCTGTCCTGCGGCGTTTTTATTTAACAAATATTGGAAATCATCATGATACAAATTCAACTCTCAAATATCACTCTTGTCCTCGGCGCGCGGCGCATCTTTGAAAATCTCAATTGGGAAATTCATAACGGGCAGAAGATCGGGCTTATCGGTGCGAATGGCGCAGGGAAGTCTTCGCTCTTCAAATTGATCGAAGGCGAGCATTCTCCTGAAATGGGCGGGAACATCACCCGCGCCCGCCTCATAACAACGGGATACCTGTCACAGCAACCCGAGCTTGACTCATCGCTGACGGCGTTTGACGCCGCGCTTGCGGGCAATCCGCGCGTAGCGGAAGTCCATGCCGAGTTGGAACGTGTGGAGAGTAGTTTGAGTGATCCCGAAGTCTATGGCAATGAAAAGAAATTGGAACGCGCTCTCGAGCAGCAGCACAAACTCATTGACGAATACTATTCCCTTGGCGGCGACTCCTATCCTGCGCGCGTTCGCGAACTGCTGCTTGGGCTGGGACTCACTGAAACTGAATTGATCAAGCCCATGTCCGTGTTAAGCGGCGGGCAGAAAAAACTGATCGGGTTGGCACGTCTGCTGCTTGTCCATCCCGATGTTTTGCTGCTGGATGAACCCGATAATCATCTTGACCTGCCCGGCAAAATGTATCTTGAAAAGTTCATCCGCGAATACGAAGGGACGGTGGTCATCATTTCGCATGACCGTTATTTGTTGGATGCCGCTGTCACACACATTGCCGAACTCGAAGATGGAAAATTAACTTTATTTGAAGGGGACTACACCTCGTACATGGCGGATAAAGAGATGCGCCTTGCGCGGCAGGAGGAAATGTTCCGTGCCCAGCAGCAAACGGTCAAGCGGCTCGAAGCCGCGATCAAACGCCTTGCCATCTGGGGCAAAGTGTATGACAACGAAGACCTCGCGCGGAAGTCCAAATCCATGCAAAAGCGGTTGGACAAGATGGATAAGGTGGAGAAACCCGTCACGGACCGCAAACGCATGGAATTGCGTCTTAGCGGCTGGCGCGGCTCGAACAAGGTGTTGGAGTTTGTGAACCTCGCCAAATCCTTCGGCACAAAAAAAATTTTCTCGAATGTGAACGAAACCATCTGGCATGGCGAGCGGGTCGGGTTGATCGGTCCGAACGGCGCGGGAAAATCTGTCATGCTGCGGATGATCCTCGGCAGGGAATTGCCTGATGTCGGCGAGATAAAGATCGGTCCCAGTGTTTCGGTTGGATATTACGCACAGGAACATGAAACCCTCGATTTCAGCCAAACCGTTTTGGACTCTGTCCGTTATGCGGGTGAGATGAGCGAATCAAGAGCAACGGCATTTTTGCTGCGATATTTATTCACGTATAAACAAGTCTCGCAAAAGATCGGCGAGCTCTCGGGTGGCGAGCGCAGCAGGCTGCAATTGGCGTTGGTCGTTCTTTCGGGCGCAAATTTCCTGTTGCTGGACGAACCGACGAACAATCTCGATATTGCTTCCGCCGAAGTCCTTGAACAAGCCCTGGAAGATTTCGAAGGCACGGTGTTGGTTATTTCTCATGACCGTTATTTCCTCGACAGAACTGTGGAACGATTACTGGTCATTGAGAACGGTCAGCTTGTGGGATATCTGGGCGGATATAGTGATTATTTGGAAAAGAAGGGATAAATAAAAGATAGAAAATACAGCGGAGGACTTGTCCTCCGCTGTATTTTCTATTCGTATCTAAATCGCATCACCCCAATTGTAAAGAACACGGCCGCAAAACCGAGCAGAACACCCGCTTCAGGGAGAATTTCCACCAGCCCGCCATTGCGTAAAACCAGATCCAACATGCCTTGCATAGCCCACGTGGTTGGTAAAATCTTGACGATGTTCTGAACCACGGCGGGAAATAATTCCAATGGATACCAACAGCCGCCCATGAGCGCCATAACCATGCCCATCATGATGCTCAATCCGCTGGCCTGACCTTCCGTTTTGACAAATGTGCCCATGGCGGTGCCAATGGCACCTGCCGCCAATGCTGCGCTGGTGAGGATAACGATAAGCGCGAGCGGCTCACGTCCCCATCCAAGACCCATGACAAAGATCCCGAACAGAATCAACAATGACATCTGAACCAGCGCCATCAGCACCTGCCCTGAAATTGTCCCGAGCAAATAGGTGGCTTTGCTGGTTGGCGTGGTGAGCACTCGTCGCAGAGTCCCTTGCTGGCGTTCGTAGGCGAATAGAGCAGAGATGCCAAATAACGGGATGAACACCCAGGTAATCAACTGCCCGGCGGAAGAACTGGCTCTCGGATCATATTCGATGTCATCGGGGGTGTTGCCTTCGACGACCGTAATTCTTTCAGGGGCATCCTCTTGAATGGATTTTGCGAGTTTTAACGCTTCGTCAAAATACGCCTGCTCATCCTCAGCTGATTCAAATGTGCCCCTGGCTTTGGCCTCTTCAACGGCCATGTTCGCGGCGTTGACTGCGCTGCTGACCCGCCGAATGGCAGTTTGGATCGCGCGCTCCGCAACAGATGCGTTCAAGTTGTTGGGCTGCTGACGAAAATCCAGTTGCGCGGTTCCTTCTTGAATGGATTTCAGGTCCAAGCCAGCTGGGATGATGAGAACGGCGATTGCGCGGCGTGAGTCGAACTGATCTTCCGCTTCTGCGAGAGAGAGGACTTCGGGTCGTACCGCAGTGGACTTGTCCAACTCTGCGACAATTTCCTGCGAAATGGCTGTGTTTGCCGAGTCCACAACTACGAGGCGGATGCGGTTATCGTCATCACCAGATGGCGTCCCGCCTGCAAGCAGAAAAGTAAAAATAATCGGCAGGATGACAAAGAACAACAACTCCGATGAACTTGCGAAACGGATAATGGCGTCTTTCCATGCTATCGCAAATAATTTTTTCATTTCTGCACCAGATTCTTTTTGCCAAAGAGTATGACGGAGATCAGGAACAGGATCATGCCCATTGAAAGCAGGGCAATGATCGGCGTGGAAAGATCCGCAAGCGTTCCGCCGAGTCCCAGAGTGGTAAATCCATCCAGCGCCCAGGAGTTGGGAGTTATCTTTGCAAAGTTCTGCACGATGGGCGGCAATTGATCGAGGTTGATGAAGCTTCCGCCCATGATGCCGAAGATCAACATAATGGCAGAACCGACGCTGGCAACTTGTGCAGGCGTGCGTGCAAGTGCAGTGATGAACATGCCCCAGCCTGTGGCGCCGAATACTGCGGCGAGCACGAGCGCCATGACGCCAAGCGCGTCACCCCATTTGAGTTGAAAAAGCAATGATGATGCGCCGATAAGAATCAGCATTTGTGCGGTGCCTGTCAGGAAAATTCCGAAAACTTTGCCGCCTAGAATTTGCGCCGAATTTGTTGGGGTAACAAGCAGGCGCGGCAGTGTGCCTTGAGTTTTTTCTGCAAGGATGGAACGCCCGCCATAGCTGACGGTGTACATCAAAAACATGAGCGCCATGCCGGGCGCGAGATAGGCGAGTACATCAAATTGAACAGCTTCGCCATCGGCAGTGGATGAATTAAGCATGATCGCGAGCGTGTCATTGTTGGGTGCGTCTTGCAGGCGTTGTCCCATTGCGGTGCCCGCCGCTTCCGCTTGCTGTGGCGTGATCCTCCCGCTGAGCATCAATTGCAAGATCGAAGTTTGTCCGCTCAGGCTGCCCTCTTCCACCCGGCTGATGAATTCGTCCACAATGGATTTGATGATGCCTGAACTCGTCGGCCGAGATGGGTTGGCGTAAACCTCCACCGGAATTAATGCGGGTTCCGGGCTGCCGGGGGCGAAGGCATCTTGGGATGGGATTATGCTTTGCGTGAATCCTGCGGGGATGATAATGGCTGCCGCGGATTTATCTTCATCAACAAGCAGTCGAGCCGCTTCTGGATCCGCGCTGAAAGTTGGTTCGACCAATTCAGCCAATTCTTCAGAACTGAATACGTCTGCCAATGCATTTCCAAGTTCCTTATTGTCCAAATTGACAATGACAACCGGAATGTCTGCAAGCCCATTGTTCGAGTTTCCGCTAAAACGCCCGGTGACCATGCCCAGCCCAAGGGTGAGCACAAAAGGCGCAGCGAGCATGAGAATTAACGCAGCCCGGTCACGGAATGCGATGCGCAGATCTTTGATACCAATCAGGAAAGTTTTTAACATAAGATTCTTTCTTTCGTCATTGCGAGCATTCTTCGCAACGACATCAGTCGCGCAGCGCCCTGCCAGTCAAATGCAGAAATACCGCTTCAAGGTTGGGCTCGCGGATGTCTATCGAATGGATTTTGATGCCGCGTTCGTTGGCTTTGGTCACCACTTGGGCGAGCACATCTTTTGCTGAATGAGTGATAACCGATATCTCATGGTTGATGACATTGGCTTCCAGCACATCTTTGATTCCTTTGAAAGCCGTGATCAGGGCATCTGGATCGTCATTTTCGCTGATGTGCAGGATCAATGTTTCCGTTTCGCCGACCTGTTTCGTCAATTCTTTTTGCGTGCCGATCGCAATCAGCTGACCTTGGTCAATGATGCCCACGCGGTTGGAAAGTTCCTCGGCTTCTTCCATGTAATGGGTGGTGTAGAGCAAGGTCATGCCTTGTCGGTTTAATTCTTTTACTGTGTCTAAAATCGCGCGGCGGGACTGCGGGTCAATGCCGACGGTGGGTTCATCCATGAAGAGCAGCTTGGGTCTGTGAAGCAGCCCGACGCCGATGTTGACGCGGCGCTTCATCCCGCCTGAATAGGTTTTGACTCGATCTTTAGCTTTATCTGTCAGACCAATTTGTTCCAGCACTTCGTCCACACGATTGGCGAGGGATTTTCCGCTTAGCCCGTACATCTGCCCCCAAAAGATGAGATTTTCTTTTGCGGTCAGGTCTTCATACAGCGCCAGGTCCTGCGGCACAACGCCAATGGCATTGCGGACATCCATTGGATTTCTTGTGATGGAATATCCAGCGATGGTTGCATCCCCTGAAGTCGGGATATATAGAGTGGAGAGCATGGAAATTGTGGTTGTTTTGCCTGCGCCGTTCGGGCCTAGCAGACTGAAGATCTCCCCTTCTTCGATATTGAACGATACGCCTTTTACAGCCTGAAAATCACCATAATTTTTAGCAAGGTTTTGAACTTCGAGGATGTTGGGCATGATAACTCCTTGGGTTGGACTGGGAAGATATACGGATGAAGGGATGAATTGGTCGCGAAAACTGATGGCTGTCAGTTAACAACTTTCAGTCTATTATATTTTTTCAACACATCCACTAATTCATCGTGCGGCAGCGCTTTGATGTTGATCTGTTGATGCCCGACCATATCCTCTGCGGCAAGCATGGCATTGACAATAGCTTCTTCAGTTGCGTAGGCTGTCGATGCGAGAATTGGGTCAATGTGGTCGTTGGATAAGGTTTGAATGGTGGACAAGCCCATCGCGTCACCATGTGCCGCCTGCGGATTGGCTGTGGAGAACGCAAGAAAAATATCCCCGGAGCCATTGCCTCCCAGGCTTCCCGTGCGTGCCATACCGATGGCTGCACGTTTTGCGACTCGTTTGAGTTGATGAGGGAGCAACGGCGCATCAGTCCCGATGACGACGATCAATGAACCATCATCCTGCCTGAACGGGTTTTCTCCATTGGTAAATGGCGCGGAGTCTTTGAAGTATTGTCCAATGGGGACGCCCGCAATTGTCAATTGATAACGTCTGCCGAAGTTGGCTTGTACCAGTGCGCCCACCGTCCAGCCGCCGAGTTTTTCTGGCAGCTTACGCGAGGACGTGCCAGTGCCGCCCTTGAATTCATAGCACAGCATTCCTGTTCCGCCGCCCACGTTGCCTTCTTCGATCACACCGCTCTTTGCAGAGTCCAATGCCTGAAAGACGTGCTCATTGTTCACATGAAACCCGTTCATGTCATTCAGCCATGCATCGGCAGTTTCGGCAACAACGGGACATGACCATTTTTGATATACAGCATCATTTTTTACCTGCCATGCAATGATCGAATCGCGGACAATACCCACGCTATGCGTATTCGTAATTCCAATAGGTCCTTCCAACAATCCGCCTTCTTCGACCCAGGCTGCGCCAGTCATCTCGCCATTGCCATTAAATGAATGCACGCCTGCATAAACAGGCGTGTGATCCTTTGCGCCGCGCGGGTGGATGATGGTCACACCCGTCCGCGCAGATTCGCCGTGGATCACAGTGGAATATCCAACAGTCACCCCTTTAATGTCTGTGATCGCGTTGAACTCACCAGCACTTCCTTCAAATGGAATTCCGAGATCTCGCGCACGTACTTTTTTCATACACTCTCCTTGGCAATTTTTACGAGCTGCGTGGCAATGCATTCCATAATTTCATCGGGCACGCCATCCATGGCCTGGCTTTGCACTCGCGTATCAATTTCATCGTTGACATAGTCTACAACGACGAATTCATCAGCCAGGGCGATCTCTGTCGAGAACCAATCCAGCTTGCAGATGGAAGCGATGCGCTTCGTCACTTCCCGCAGCCTGTTCAGTCCAAACTGAGCTTCATCTTCCGCTGTGACAGTTTGGTAGATGTGCGTCTCCGTATCCCACCAGCAGGGATATGTCTCACCATTGGCGTAGAAAACTCGAAACCACGCGGGCGTGTCGTCGATCATTTGAGGGGTGACATGCGCCTGAATTAGATATTTCTGCTCGGGGAATTCCATGCGTGCATGCAGAATCTCATCCACAGTTTTTGCGCCGAGTACCACACCCTCGCCACCGCCGCCGTTCGATGGCTTGATGACGAAATTTTCGCCCAACGGAGTCAGGTCAATCGGCGGGACTACTGGCTGCTCAAGAAAAGGCGCCAGCAAAATGGTATGCGGCGTGTGTATGCCTGCGCTGATCAATTCAAGATGCATGGTGGCTTTGTCCTCAGACCATGCAGAGACCTCGGCAGGGTTAATACGCCTTGCGCCAAATTCCTTTGCCCAGCGGGGGATCGGGTCAAAGATAGCTTCGCCCTGCCCTCGATGGAGCAGGGTTTTGAAGGTGCTAACTCCCTTGTAAAGAGCCGTAATGGATTCGAGCAGGTTATCGGGTTTGATCTGCCAGAGAGATATTCCCTCTTCAATGCAGGCGCGTTCCACCATCCCCACGAACACATCATCATATTCCCAATACCAGGGCAGGCATATGTCGTATCGCATGGGAGGCATTATAGTCGAAGGATTGCGGTTGAAGGTTTAAGGTCTACGATCTTGACCTTTGACTTTCAACTTTCAACCTTTAGCCTGGAATTTCACTGGTAAAATGGACGCACAAATTTTTCAAAAGGATAATACATGAGCAAAGATTCAGTACAGGATGGTTTGGTCGTTTCAATGGAGTATAAATTAACCGTGGATGGAGAATTGCTGGACTCTTCTGACGGCGCAGGTCCTTTGCACTTCCTCGTTGGATATGGAAATATCATCCCCGGTTTGGAGAAGGAAATGATGGGAATGAAAATCGGCGACAGCAAGGATGTGGTGGTACAGCCCGCGGATGGTTATGGCGAATTTGACGATGAAGCCTTTATGGATGTGCCGCGCACCGAATTCCCTGCTGATATGGCGTTGGAAGAAGGCATGGAATTACATGTCACAGATGAAGATGGTCAGCACCAGGCTGCCTTCGTCGCCAAGTTTGACGATAAAACGGTTCAGTTGGACTTCAACCATCCGCTGGCAGGCGCGGAATTGCACTTCTCTGTCAAAGTGGTTGCCCTGCGCGACCCGACCGAGGAAGAACTCGATCACGGCCACGTGCATGAAGAAGGTCATCACCACTAGAATTATAAAAATGCTCTCGATCACATCGAGAGCATTTTTTTCTTTTCCTGCCAGTTCCAAACCTGTTTGATGCCGAAGATGAAGATGATGGCGCCTAAAACCGCACCGCCAAAGTTGCCCATAAATTCGCTGACCAATTCCCACTGGCTGCCGAATAAATATCCCAGCCCGCCGTAACCGAAGATCCAGACAATTTCACCGAACAGATCGTAGACGAAGAATTTTCTAAATGGAAAGCCCGTTGTCCCTGAAAGCAGGTTGACAGGCAAGGCAATGGCTGTGACCAAAAAGCGTGAAAAGAAAATGGACAAAGGTCCCCATTTTCGAAAAGACTCTTCTGCCTTTGCCCACTGGGGGGAACTGCTGAAACGGCTCAAAACTTTGTCGCGTGAGTAGTATCCAAAGGAATAGCTGATGCTGTCACCGATGACGACGCTGACGATGCTGATCAGCGCGGCGACTTCCCAGGACAGGATGTCCTGTCTCGCGAATGCGCCAGCCGCGATGACGATAACCGTGCATGGAAGCGGTACACCGAGACCGCCGACAAACACGATGATTCCCAAGAGTGGTGCGCCATAGTTAATGACCTGTGTAAGGAGAAATTCATCCATTTTGAATTGCACTCACGGAGTTACAGGTGGTACTGGCGTGAGCGGTGGGAGAGGCGTCAGTGGGGGAAGCGGGGTTAGCGGCAGAACAGCCGTCGGCGGAGGTTGATGCGCGAGGATCGCAGCTTTGACAAGCTGCATGGCGAGTCCGTCCGATCGGGGAAAATATTCTTTGTTTATTTCTTCAAGGCTTTTATCGCGGTTCTCTCTGGGCGGAATATCAAGCGCGTCGTAAAGAACCTTCTCAGGTACATAATACATGCGCGCGATGAAAGGGATGGTCATCCATTCGCGGATGAGTTCCACATCAGTTTCGATTTGCCCGGGCGCAGGCTGCGGCGGACGATGTCCCTTGAATTTCATAAATGCGTGAATCGCACGCAGCCCAAAGAAAAGGATCAGCAAGCACCCGAAGATGGTCGATGCAATGATGAAGAAGCGTTGTTTTGAATTTACAGGTTTGGGCATTAATTAATCCTGCCACTCCAATTCAAAATCGCCAATGAAAACGGTCTCGCCCTCTTCAATGCCTGCATTGCGCAGGGCTTTATCTACACCAAGATGAATCATTAACTTTTGGAACCTGCGGATGGAGCCGTCATGCTCCCAATATGTCATCTTTGCGGCGCGTTCAATTGCCACGCCGGTTACACGCCAATCGCCGCTGTCTTCACGTGTGATTTCGAATTGATTCGGGTCCACTTCCGGTTTGTAAACAGGCAGGGATTCTTCTTCTAATATCTCGGCGGGTAATTCCTGAAGTTGCTTGTACGCAGAAATTAGAATATCGCGCGTGCCGGTGCGAGCCATTGCTGAAGCTGTGATCAATTCGATTTTTTTCTTCTTGAAACTGGCTGTAATTTCCTTGAGTCTTTCCTGTACGTCGGGCTGGTCGATCTTGTTCAGTACAACGATCTGAGGCTTTTTGCCGAGCTTGGTATCGAATAGCGAAAGTTCGCTGTTGATCTGGCTATAGTCTGCCAGCGGGTCTTCCGATTGACCGTCGATCATGTGGATGAGAACGCGAGTGCGTTGAATGTGGCGCAGGAAGTCATGGCCCAAGCCAGCGCCTTCTGCTGCGCCTTCGATGAGACCTGGAATATCAGCGAGGACAACGGTAGTGTCATCGTCAATATTTGCAACGCCGAGGTTCGGTTCGAGGGTGGTGAACGGGTAGGCGCCGATCTTTGGCTTGGCGTTCGTCAGCACCGAAAGCAGCGTGGATTTCCCGGCGTTGGGCAGGCCGATAATGCCAATATCCGCTATCAGCTTAAGTTCGAGGCGCAAACTTTTTTCCTCGTGTGGCTCGCCGCGTTCAGCAGTTCGTGGAGCCTGATTCCGTGAATTTACGAAGTGCTGGTTGCCGCGCCCGCCGCGTCCGCCTTTGCACACCGTGAGCTGCTGCCCCGGGTGGGTCAGGTCGCCGAGCAGTGCGCCAGTTTCAGCATCATAGATGACCGTTCCAGGCGGCACTGAAATCACCAGGTCTTTTCCACCGCGACCGGTCATCTGCGAGCCGCCGCCGTTCTTGCCGGGCTCTGCTGAAAATTTTTCGTTTTGTCGAAACGCAGAAAGCGTATTAAGCGTAGTTTTTACCTCAAAAATAACGTCGCCGCCCTTGCCGCCATCGCCGCCGTCGGGACCGCCCAGCGGTACGAACTTTTCACGGCGAAAATGCACCATTCCGTCGCCGCCTTTGCCTGATTTTACATGTATGGTAACTTGATCTATAAACATTATTTTCCTGTCCAATCGGCTTGTATTATAAGCTAGTCTTGAGTTTATCGAAGAAATGCGAAAAAAAAGAGACTGTCGTTTTCAAAACGACAGTCTCTTTAGGAGTGAAATGAATGTTTATTTTACAAACTTCCATGCGCCCGGCAATACGATGGCGGCTGCCATCAATTTGATGACATCGCCAAACAAAAATGGAAGCAAGCCGAATTGAATGGCTTTGCTCAAACTGCCGAGTACGATGGAAAGCCAGGCTACACCAAAGACGTAGATGATGACGGTGCCAACCAAAAATGGGAGGATGGAAGTGCGGACGCTTCGCTCTAGGCCTTTCTCTGCCAGCCAACCTACGGCATATGCCGCGCCGATAAATCCCAGCAGATAACCAGCCGTTGCTCCAGTGAGAATTCCAAAACCGGATGCGCCGCCTGCAAAGAACGGAAGCCCTAGCCCTCCTTGGGCAATGTAGGCAATCATCGCTGCAGCTCCGCGTTTTGAGCCAAGCAATGCGCCGACGAGCAGCACGGCGAAGGTCTGCCCGGTGATCGGCACAGGCTGCATGGGGATTTCAAGTTGGGCGAAGAAAGCCACGAGCCATGACCCAGCGAGGATCAAGAATAAATCGCGCAGCCAGCTTGCAGTGCGGGGAAAGAAGCGAAGGGAGAGGGTGGGAGCTAAAGCAGTCATGTAGAAAATATCCTTTAAGTTTATTTTTGTTTTTTTACGAAGCTTGTCGGGATATCCTCTTCACGGTCAAGTGCGGTATCGTCCCATGAAGTGGGGTCGCCGAGTGGTTCCAAATGAGTAAACACGGTGATGCTTGGAAGGACACGCCGAATGTCCGCTTCGATTTTTTCCAGTAGTTGATGTCCGTGTTGAACAGTCCAGAAGTCCGGTACCAGTACGTGAAAGGAAGCGAACCGCCGTGACCCTGATTGACGAGTGCGAAGTGCATGGAACTGTATCCCTTGCGCTTCGTAGGGCTTGAGTATTTTTTTTAATACTTCCTGTTCTTTGGGCGGCAGGGCAGTATCCATCAGCCCCAAAGCAGATTCACGGACAATGCGAACGCCTGACCAGATGATATTGCCTGCGACGATGAGCGCCATGATGGGATCGAGTCTCTGCCAGCCAGTAAGGGCCACCACGCCGATCCCTGCGAGCACGCCCACAGATGTCCACACATCGGTTAATAGATGTTGTGCGTTTGCTTGCAGTGTAATGGAGTTGTTTTTTTTGCCGGCCTGCAGAAGGATGAGCGCTGCGATCAGGTTGATGACGGACGCGGCAGTGGACACTCCCAGCCCCAGCCCGACCTGTTCCAGGGGCCTTGGGGAGATGAATCGCGGAACTGCTGCGATGATGATGCTGACAGCCGCGATGAGAATCAACGTCCCCTCGACGCCGCTGGAAAAATATTCCGCTTTGCTGTGGCCGTAGGCATGGTCCTCATCCGCAGGACGGGCGGCGATGGTGAGCATGGCTAATGCCATCAATGCGCCTGCAAGGTTGACGAGTGATTCGAGCGCGTCGGAGAGCAGGCCAACCGACCCTGTTAGAAAATATGCGATGGTTTTTAGCGCAATTGTCAGCACTGCGGCGCCGATGGAAAGCCAGGCGAAGCGTGTCAGGAAAGAACGATCTGCATGGTGTGAATGATTCATCTTGTTTTGCATTGTAGCAGAAACCTCTGTGCGGGTAAGTGATGATTGTCATTTATGCAGTGAGAATAAAAAGAGTCGGGCAGCAACTGCCCGACTCTTTTTATTCTCGCCTTGTTTTATTTCTTCTTTTTTCCAAATTTCTTCATCAACACATCCTGCAGGGTCGGCTGGCCGATCTCCTGCAATTCGTAGCGTACACGTTGATGAGGTTTCTTGATCTTCATTACGCGTGAAAGGTCAATCGGCGTGCCGATGATAACCATGTCCACATCGGACTTGTTGATCGTGGTTTCGAGATCTTTCGTTTGGGCATCGCCATATCCCATTGCAGGCAGGATGGGTCCTGTCTTCGGATACTTTGCGTACGTTGCCGCGATGGACTTCACAGCAAACGGACGCGGGTCAACGATCTCTTTCGCGCCGAATCTGCGAGCGGCAACGTAACCAGCGCCGTATGCCATTTCGCCATGAGTTAGAGTAGGACCGTCTTCAATCACCAGAACGCGTTTGCCGCGAATTGCATCAGGATCATCCACGAAGAGGGGAGAGGCGGCTTCTATCTGTGTCGCCTTCGGGTTCAACTTGCGCAAAGAATCGCGCAGCTTGATCACATTCTCTGCATCGGCCGTATCCACCTTGTTGATGACGAATACGTCAGCCATGCGCACATTGGTTTCGCCGGGGTAATAAGTTGACTCGTGTCCGGGCCGGTGCGGGTCAGCCACCACGATTTGCAGGTCAGGCACATAGAATGGGAAGTCGTTATTGCCGCCGTCCCACAAAATAATATCCGCTTCCGCCTCGGCTTTGCGAATGATCTTTTCATAATCAACACCGGCATAAATGATCACGCCGCTATCGATATGAGGCTCGTATTCCTCGCGCTCTTCGATCGTGCATTTATAGGCGTCGAGATCTTTATAGCTTGCGTAGCGCTGCACTTCCTGCGCGACGAGATTTCCATAGGGCATGGGGTGACGAATGGCTGCGACTTTGTATCCCATTTCTTTGAGGATTAAAGCCACGCGCCTCGTGGTCTGACTTTTGCCTGATCCTGTCCGAACGGCACTGATCGACACGACAGGCTTGCTCGACTTGATCTGTGTATTGTGCGTGCCCATAATGCGGAAGTCAGCACCCGCCGCATTGACCATGCTGGCTTTGTGCATCACATATTCATGAGGCACATCGCTGTAGGAAAAGACAACCTGCTGTACGCCATATTTCTTGATCAGGTCGAGTAATTCCTCTTCCGCGCGGATGGGAATCCCTTTCGGGTATAGGCTGCCCGCGAGTTCCTTGGGATACACGCGCCCTTCAATATCGGGAATTTGAGTCGCTGTGAATGCGACCACTTCATAATCCTTATTCCCGCGGAAGAAGGTGTTGAAATTGTGGAAGTCGCGGCCTGCGGCTCCCATGATGAGGGTTTTGATTGGCATAGGAATCTCCTGTGCGTGTCGCCCTGAGGACAAAGTCCGAAGCATCTCGGAGTTGGGATTTGAGATGCCTCGTTTCACCCAATGCGACATTCTTATTAAACGGGAAAACAGGCTGATAGCATAGATAACGTTCAGCCTGTTTTTGATGTGACAAGTTTTGTCCCTTTTTGCGAAATTCCGCGTTATTCCCATGAAATGCATTTACACGAACGAACCTCGCGAGAGAAAGGCACTGCATGATAGGATACAAGGCAGTAAGAACGACACCCATGATTCACGACGACCTTCCAGACCTGATCACCGCCGCCAAAGGCGATCCCGCCGCGTTCGGCAGGCTGTATGACCGTTATCTCCAGCCCGTCTATCGCTACCTGTACAGCCGCCTGGGGAATGCGTATGAAGCCGAAGATGTCACTTCGCAGACATTTATCGCCGCCTATGAAGCGTTGCCCAAATATCGGGAACAGGGTCAATTTATAGCCTGGCTGTTTCGGATCGCTCGCAGCAAGATGAACGATCATTTTCGCAGGAACAGGTACGAGGTCGAGTTGGATGCGGCGGAACGCATCTCCGCAAGGGAGGATGTGCTCGGCGAATTGGTCCATGACGAAGAGCTGGTCCGGCTTCGATCCGTGATCAAGAATTTGAACCCCGAAGAACAGGATCTCATCCGTTTGCGCTATGTGGCTGACCTGACCTTTGCCGAGATCGCCGACCTGCTTGGCAGGCGTGAAGACGCTGTGAAGAAAACTGTGTATCGATTGCTGGCGCGTTTGAAGAGCCAGATGGAGTGACCATGAACGATCTGAATCCATCCCCTGAATTTGAAGAGAAGGTCCGCAACGCGATGAAGTCGCCTGATGCGTCGCCTGAATTTGCGAACCGATTACGCAACGAACTGGTGAGGAGACCAGTAAAAATGAAACCGAAGATTTTTAAACCCGCATGGGCTCTGGCATTCATGCTGGCACTGATGGTCATTGTGGTCAGTGCACCGGGCCTTGCGGCTGCCCTTGGAAGAGTATTTGGATACATCCCCGAAGTGGGTGTGGTGGAAACCACAAACGGATTGCGGATGCTGGCAGAACCTGTTTCTGCAACCCGCGATGGCATTACGCTTACGATCACAAATGTGTTCGTTTATGAAGACCGCGTGGAATTGAAATATGAAGTGAACGGTATCGAGCCTGTGTACAGCAATGCGCCCGGGACGTGTGGCGCGGTTCGCCCTGATAATAATTTCTGGTCTGATGCAGATGCCGACTTGCGCCTGCCCGACGGCACCCTCATTCGCCGCGACTATGCGGGTAAATATCAATTTGCAAACCGATATGCCATGCAGCCCGTGTATGCTATTCAACTTCCTGCCGATGTGGATGAGCTGACCTTCGTTTTGAAATGCATCCCGTTTACGAAGCTTGGTGAAGTGCCCGAGAATTGGGATATCCCGTTCAAACTGGTGACAGTGCCTGCAGGAACGGTGGTTGGATTTCCCGTCATCGAAGTGACTCCGCCCGCAACGGAGGAAGCGCCCGCTTCCATCTCAACCGAAGTTGTCTCTACTCCCAAAGTGACGATGACCCTCGAACGGATCGTCCCTACCGACTCGAACACCGTGTTGTATCTGCGCTTCAACATGGAAAATGCCGACCCGTCGTTGATCTCCATTATGCCCAGAAATGCCTACGTCATCGACTCAATGGGACAGCAGATCCGCCTGATTGGATCATTCGTCTGGCAGCCCTTCGAACATCAAGTTGGCAGTTCCTTCGAGTTCATCACCGAATCACGGCCTGCCAATGGTTCTCTGACAGTTGTCGTAGATCAGGTGGTCGCATATTACATGCCGCTCTATACAGACCCGCCTCAGACGACTGCCGAAGAAATGACCTTCACCTTCGATGCGGGCAAGAATCCGCAATATGGCCAGAAATGGGGCTTGAACAGAACCTTTACCATTGCCGGTTATGATTTCGAGATTGTCTCCGCCCAGGCCGTGACTTTCGAAGAGCTGCCCAATCATCAAAATTTCATCGATGGTTCGCAGGGCTATGACTATGGGTATCAATTCATCGTCGAAGCGAACCCTGCTCTTGAGTTGATCGCCGAAATGGATATTCATGGTGACGAATATCAATGCTGGTTGACGGATGTCAATAAAGTGGAAACCCAGCCTTTGATCTATACCCAATTGTGCAAGAACGGGTATCCCGAAGGGCAGGTGGCAGTCACCATTCGTGAAATGTCCATCACGCTGACTGAAGATTTGAAAGTGGAGTGGAAACCCTAGTTGAACAAAATAGGTCACGCTGTACGCGTGACCTATTTTTTGCGCCTCACCGGAGCCGTGAGACAATGGACTGCTCCGTAGCCATTGACCAGCTTGTTCAATTCTGCGCTTAACACACGAAATCCGTATCTTTCCAACTCTTTGATGACACGGGTGTTTGTGGAGAGTGAAACAATGACGGCTTTATTCCCCAAATTAAGTAAATTGGTGGCGAATTTTGCCTGTTCCTGTTCATCTACTTCAAATACGTCAATTCCCTTGCTGGAGAGAAATTCTCGAAAGCCGCCCAATTCTTCGATCACCAGCATATCCATGTTGCGTGAAATGCGGATGACATCGCGTTGGTCCAGTTCGTGTCCATATGCCATGACCAGGTCAGGGGCGAGCGGGATCCAAAACATGTCCAGGTGCATAATGCGCATGTGTTCATCGGTGGGCGCGCCAAACGTGGATGCCTCATCCACATGACGTTTGTTAACAACTGCCACGATTTGGATTCCTCTATTTTCCAGATACGTCCCTATTTTCCTGCATAGATTTTTAACCGCCCGCATATTTGTTCGCGCGCCAACGCCGATGTAACACGTGTCTCCAAGGATGGCGATATCACCGCCCTCGATGGTTCCGTTTTCTATTTCCAGCAGGGAGTCCGTATATCCAAGTTCGGTCAATGCTTCTTTGAACACCCCAACTTCAGGTTTGCGGATTCCCCACTTCAAAGCGGACAACATCACTTTATCTGCCAGTGCTTGTGACTGATCCCGTCCGTAAAAGATATTGGCGAGGGGCAGTTCATGCAGCAGGCTAAGGCGGTGATTCATTCGGATGGCGGCAGCCTCTCCGTAGATTTGAATGTCTTCCTTTAGGATGTGTTTTATATCTTTTTGGATTTGCAAATAAACTTCATCTATATCCCCATGAATGCCCTCTTGGGAGAAATCCCTAATTTTGTGATCTCGATAGGTTTCGTAGTATTCGCTGGCACGCTGCAGCAGCGCAGATTCTACCTCCTGGACTGAAAGAGGCGCATTGGATACTTCCTTTTTCTCCAGTGATCTGGCAAATGCATCCTTCGCCCGGATAACTTGAATCCCTTCCTCTTCGATCATTTTTTGCATATGTCTGAATTCCCTGCGGGCTTCCAGCACTTCATAATAACTGAAGAACAGGCTCTTTGACTTTGGCAGTAGTTGTCCCAGTAATGCTTCAATTCCCGGTTCGCCCCAAACCAAAACTTCCTCTAAAAAATGTGTCTCATCAAAGATTTGCGCATCCATAATTTCAGTACCCATAAACAGAGCGGACGTTCTTCAACGTCCGCCGTACTTTGTATTATTTGATTTTACATCACATCTGGTGCTTGAATGTCCAGCAGCCTCAAGGCATTCTCAATTGTTTGCTTCGCGGCAGAGACGAGTTGCAGCCGCGCATTTTTCATCGTTTCGTCTTCCGTCTGCATCACGTTGACCGCGTGATAGAAAGAGTGAAAGGTGTTTGCCAATTCGTATGCATAGGAAGCCATCACGAGAGGACGATATTCATTCGCCGCCTGCTCCACAGTCTGCGGGAAGCGGGAAATCTGCTCAATCAATTCGATCTCATGCTTGGTTAATTCATAGTCGAATGAACCTGAATCCTGAAACTTTGAATCTGGAACCTGGGCTTTTTTCAGAATCGAGTTCGCCCGTACGTACGCATTCTGAATGTACGGCCCCGTCCTGCCGTCGAACGAGAGCGCTTCATCGATGTCAAAAACAATATCCTTATTGTTATCCACCGAAAGCATGGAATAGGTCAATGCGCCCATGCCGATCTGATAAGCGATCTTCTCGCGTTCATTGGCTGGCACATCGCCGCTCTTCTCCGATTCAACCGCCAGCACACGCTTCACTGCTTCATCCGCCACATCCTTGAACAGCACCACGCGTCCGCGCCGCGCGGACATGGCTCCCTCGGGCAGGCTCACAAAACCATAGCCGAGGTGATGGCATTTCTCAGCCTGCGGAAATCCCCACAGTTTGAGGATCGCAAAGGCTTGCTGCAAGTGCAGCGCCTGGCGTGAATCCACAACATAAATGGAGCGGTCTACGTGATATTGCTCAAACTTAACCTTTGCAAGCGCAAGGTCTTTTGTCAAATAAAGGGTTGTGCCGTCGCGCCGCAGAATCACATTGGTGCGGTATTTTTCTTTGGTCAACCCGAGTTTCTCGTCAATTTTTACGATAACTGCACCGCCTTGCGGGCGTTCGTCCGTAGCGATATCCTTTGCGATCAATTCCTCAACAATGGCTTTGGACGGCTCATCGACTTCTGATTCGTAGAACCACACATCCATTTTTACGTCGAGCATCTTCAACACTTCACGTAACTCATCCAAACTCCACTCGCGGGTTACGCGCCATAACTCGCGCACATACTCGTCGCCTGCATCCCACTTGCGATACATTTCACGTCGTTCAGCATCGTATGCTTCACGTTGGGCGGTCTGTTCAGGCGTTTCATTCTCTTGCTTTTCGAGCATGGCCGTGGCTTCCACGTAAAGTTTCGCCAGCCATTGTCCGCGCTCGTGCACACCTTCGGGTTCCTGCCCTTTATACAGCTTGTCGTAGATCCACATCACGGTGATGACGCCCAGTCCAAGGTCGCCTGGGTACGAGGCGCGGATCGTTTGAAAGCCTGCGAACTCCACCAGCCTCGCGAGCACTTCACCTAAAATGGTATTACGCGCATGTCCAATGTGAAATGAATGATGTGTGTTTGGCTGGGCGTATTCCACCATCACCGTTTCAGATTTCTTTGCACCCCGCCCAAAATTATTTCCATTGGCGAGCACTTCATCCACAACGCGGCGGGCATAATCGGACGTCTTGAAGTAGACATTAAGATATCCTTTGACCGCCTCAATATGACTGATCCCTTCCACGCTTCCCAATTGACCTTTGACCTGCTCGGCAATTTCCTGAGCCTTTTGCGGCACTGGAAGTTTGTTCCCCTTGCCGAGCTTCGCTTCATTGGCGGCGGTCTGAAAAAATGACGTGGCAAAACCCCATTCTCCCGAGAAGGGGATGGGCTGCCATTTAAGTTCAGCCAGTGCAATATCATTGGCCGAACAAAATGCCTTGATTTTTTCTTCGATGAGTTGTTGCTCTTTTTGAAACATGGGCGTAGCTATCCTGTGGATAAGCGAAGTGATCCTGTGGATGGTTTTCGGATTATACCCTTTTGAGCGGGCTGTATCAGCGTAATTGTTTGAAGGCAACAGGCGGAGACTTCAACCGTTCGATGATTTTCGTGACACATTCTTCAGAATTCAATAGGGATGTATCCACCTCAAGATCATATGTTACATATTGATGGATGACATCATATTGCAGTCGCGCCTGCCCAAGAGTGCGGTCTTTGCGGTCTTTCTCGCGCTGCTCTGCTATTTCCAGTGGACATTTCACGCCGATGAGATAGGCATTCATCCCGGCAAAGAGGCTGGCGCATTCATCCACCCAGGCCTTTTCCACGAAAACATGGTCTGCAACGATATTGTTTCCACGCGAAGCGGCAGCGGCAATGGCGTGGTGCATGCCTGAAAACAGAGTCATACCCAAGGGTCCAGATTGATGCGCTTTTCCAAGCACATCATCCCAGAGCGGACGGTCCAGGTATCGGCTTGGGAGCATCCAGATGAATTTGTCAATTCCCATATCCAAATAAGGTTCTTGCATTTGTTTTTGCAGAGACTTGAGCAGGGTGGTTTTCCCTGAGGAAGATGTGCCGTTGAGAAAAATAATCGTGGGCATAATTTAAGAAAAAGCGGGAGCCTTTCGACTCCCGCGCTTGTGCAAGTTTGAAACCTACTTGGATTTCTTAGAAGCTTTTTTCTTATCGTCAGCGGTCTTTTCGCTGGGGACAAAGGTCGCAAGCTTCTTCATCAGACGTCCCTTGCGGCGTGAGGCGTTGTTCTTGTGGATCACGCCCTGTTCTGCAGCTTTGTCCAACATGCTGATGGCTTTCAAAACAGCTTCTTTGGTCTCTGGGCTGCCTTCCGCAAAGGCGGCGCGCGCGGCATTTACAGCGGTGCGGGCTGCACCACGGAATGTACGGTTGCGAACGCGGCGCTTTTCGTTCTGACGGTTGCGTTTGATTTGTGATTGAATATTAGCCAAGGTCGTTCCTCCAAAAATTCTTTCCTTACTTTTCTTATTGACAGCGCTGTATTTTACATGAGCGGCGGGTATTTGTCCAGTGAATTTAGTTGATTGGGGTAAAGGTTACCGTGGGCAATACGGTGCCAGGTCCTGGTGTGATCGGGGTGCTGGTAGGGGGACGGGTGGCGGTGGCCGTGACCATGTTGACCGGGATAATCAACAGATCGCCAACTGCAATGGAATTTGGATCTGTAATATTGTTCTCTTTGATGATATCGTCAATGGTGCTGTTGAACAGGGCGGCGATACTGCCAAGAGAGTCTCCTGCCTTCACGTAATATGGCTCTTTCGAACCACGCGGCAGGTTGGGAGGAATGAGTGTGGCGGTCGGCAGCTGCATGCCGGGGTTGGGAAGTAGGATCACTTGTCCGGGGATAATCACCTGGGTAGCTGGGTCAATACCGACACCGGCATCAGCATTGTATGGGTTTAGCAAGAGAATAAGAGCAATTCCATCATCGCCAAGATTATATTTTTCCACAATGAGTGCAAGATAATCGCCTGCCTGGAC
>JACZJB010000119.1 GCA_014860805.1 Anaerolineales bacterium | reverse complement strand
ATCCCAGGCTTCATCGGCGTCGATCTCGAACATGAGCGGTTTATCGCCGATGCGGTGATGCTTGCGCGCCAGATTCTCACGGGTGAAAAGATACATGCAGGAATTCTCTTCGTACACAGGCGGTAAATCCTGGGTTTGGATCAACTCCAGCGGATTGTGATTGATGGCGCGTCCATCCTGAAAATACAAGCGTGTTTGCAGACGGGTTACTGAAAACAAAGAATCGTATCTGGGGTATTCGGCAAAAAATTTTTGGATGCCTTGCGAAATGGTCGCAGACTTCAACAACGGATTCGTCGAATGGGTCTGCAAATAAAACTCTGCGTCCACCTGCGCGGTGTCGTGCAGGAGAATGTCGTTCATGGGGACATCGTCAGCACGGAGATACTCGGGGCGTTGAATCAGTTTCACGGCAGGAAAGAGGCGGCGCACTCCATCCATCACAGGCTCAGAGTCGGTATCCACCATCACCGTTTCAATTTCCGGCACGGCGAGCAGAGTCTCGATGATGTGATGAAAAAGGGGTTTGCCCGCGAGCGGGCGATAATTTTTACCAGGCACACGCTGGCTGTGGTGACGCATAGGAACAAGGGCGGCAAGTTTCATGGCCACTATTTTATACCCATAATGGACAATACGTCTTACAACTTCAAAGCCATTTGCCACTGCGAGAGGGTTTCGCGAGTCATGCCAACCTGCTCAAAAATGACACTCATCTCTTCGGGAAAGATCGGGGAAACATGCCACACTTTGTTTGGGAATCGCGCAAAGAGCGCGCGCATCAAAACTCCGCTCAAACCTGCTCCACGGGAACGGGCTTTTACCAACACCGAAGAAATGGACACGTCTGTGACTTCGGGATTGCTGATGAGACAATAGGCATCGTTCAAGCGAAAGGCGCGTGAGGGTGGTGTGTGCTGCATGATGGTCGTGCCAGAAAGCTGCCAGGGCAGGTCCTTCATGCCGTGATAGGTAACCTGCCGGGCCAGATCGCGGATGTCTATTTCTTCCAAATCATGCGCGGACTCTGTCTGCGGATTTTCAATTTTATACCCCACTAATCTGCGGATCTTGGTAAAGCCAACTTTTTCATACAGTTTTACACCTGCAGTATTCTGTTCGATGACTTCGAGAACCATTTCTTTTTCGCCGCGTGATCTGGCTTCTTGAATGAGTTGTTCCATTGCCCAGGTGCCCGTACCGCCGTTCCGCGCTGTGGACACGATGCCCATCGCCGCGAGGCGGCTTGTCCAGCCGCGGCGCGCAACCAGTGCCACACCAACCGCTTCATTATCTTTAAGCAAGACACGGCTGGCGGTCAGGTCAACGCCATCACGGCGGAGCATGGTCAACAGGATGGCCTCGGTAATTTGCACGGGGACAAAATAGCCTTCAAAGCCGCGCGTCATTAAATCCGCGAGGAAGGGAATGGTAAATTCAGAAGTGGGTTTGAGGGAGAGGGATGACATGATTATTTATTATACCGAATCGGCTCCACATTCCTCTTTTCATCTTCTTTCTTCTTTCGTTCCCGCGCATAATAAAAGGTCTCACGCAATTGAGGAGTGATCAAGCTCGTCTCGCGGTGTCCCATGCGCGTGCCGTGGAATTGAACAAAGCGGAACCAAAAGATGGAGGAAATATTTTTTAGCAGCACGCCTTCACGCGCAGCATGCCAGAGGTCGCTTAAAATATTGGTCACGGTCAGGCGCAGGAAATCATAAAAGTTGAAATTTGATTCAGGGTAGATTCGGCGCAAGGCCATCGCTTCACGGCGGTAACGGTTGTAGACCCCGTGCGGCGTTTCGTTGTGGATGTGGATAATTTCAGCTTCGGCAACGTAGGCAATTTTATGTCCCTGCTCCTTTGCCCATTTTGCCCATTCCAGATCTTCAAGCCCTGTCAGCGTTTCATCGTACTTGTTTTCTTCCCACAACTTTTTACGGATTGCGGCATTGGCATTGTTACAGAATGCTGTCATCTGATCCAGGTTACTCACATTCGGATACCACTGATGGAAAATCTGCTGTTCGGAAAATGTAGCAAAATCGGGTCCGCGTTGTTTGCCGTAGGTAATCGCCACATGCTCATCCTGAAATGGACGCAGCAGAGTCTCCAGCCAATCGGGATAAACGGGATACACATGTGCGCTGGCGATGACAATGAACTCGCGCTTCGCTTCCATAATCCCATAGTTGAGCGACCTCCCAAACGTAAACTCCGCGGAAGGGATGTGAACGATCCGCGCGCCAAATGCTTCGGCGATTGAGACGGTGGAGTCTGTCGAACCAGAATCGACAAGTATGATTTCCACATCCTTGAGGGTCTGCTGGCGAATCCCTTCGAGCAGGCGTTCGATATAGCGTTCTTCGTTATAAGCGCGGATAACAATTGAACAATTCATGGGCTATTTCCCGTGCGGCAGGAGAAAATTCGCCAGCGCATCTGCCAGCCATCGCTGATATTTTTCCTCAGACCAGCCGCGATCCATGATTGCCAGATTATACATTTCAGCGCTTGTCAGCATCCACACAGTTTCGGCTGCCTCTTGTCGAGTTATCCCATCCCGCAGGGAACCATTGGAGGTCAGCGCCTCGACAAATACCATCATCCCCTGCAAACGCGAATCAAGCATCCTCCGAAGCATTTTGCCGACATCAGCTTCTGTCTTGGCCGCGGCGCGCATAATGCTGAAAATCGGAGCCATGCGCCCCATGATCGCCGTAATGTCCTTCGCAAACAACTCCACCTGACGCTGAGAGTCTTTCTCACGCCGAACGGACTGCGGTCCCTCGCGCTCCAACAATGGAATCCCTTCATCATCTCCAACCAGCGAAAGATCGATCAGGCTGGAGAGAATCCCACGCTTACTTCCAAATGCGGCGTACACCGTATCAACGGCAACACCAGCTTCGGCGGCAATCGCCTCGAGAGTCGCGCCTTCGTAGCCGCGTTCCATAAATAAACTTCGAGCGGCTTCTATGATTTGCAGACGGGTTTGACGCGCCTGTTCCTTTCGGCGGCTGGAATTGTAGGTACGTTTGGTCGGTTTTTGTTTCCTCAAAATACTTGACAATCCTTATCTTGTTTAATAATTAAATAAAGTAATGATTTATCCAATATCGCAAAACTGTACTAGAAAATAGTGTAGCAGAATCAGGTTGCAGAGTCAACCAAGGAGACCTCCATGGAACAGAAATCAGACCACGCCCAAGTCATCGTCAACCCATTCTTAATTTACATCGCGTCCGCTTTAATCGCGCTCGCGGTTCAAAAAATCATTCCGCTTCCCTTTTTGGAGAAGACCCCGGCACAGGCAATCGGCGCCATTCTGATCATCTCCAATCTGATCGCAGGGCTGCCTGCCCTGATCGGCATGATCTCTGTGCAAACCTCCCCCAACCCCATGTACCTCGGTCTCATATTGGTCTACTGCGGAGTGGTCACCATCCTTCAATTGCCGTGGAGCTCGATCTTTCTCCCGCTCGTCATCTGGCTGCTCACCATTTGGGTCATCATCCCCGAAGAAAAATATCTGGAAGGAAAATTCGGGGCGGAGTACCTGGACTACAAATCCAAAGTCCGCCGCTAGATTTAGATACTTCCGTAAAGATAACAAGCTGGATGAAGCGTAGTCTTCATCCAGCCTGTTTGTTTTCGGCTCTTTCTTAACTGGGATCTGTTACCACCCATCGTCTTTCTCATAACCCAGCTTTATCAACAAATCTCCTGCAACCTCTTTGAAAATTTTCTTATGCTCCTCCGTGAAATGCTTCTTCCATTCGCCAGTTTTGCCAGAGCGGAAGGTCGGGGACTTTTTCGGGTTGATGGATGTTTCGAGGGAATCTAGAATCAGCTGTCGGCTGGTTTGAAGCGGAAAACGAGCGAGAAGATGATCTATGATTCTGTTCAATGCAGCGGTGCGGTCATGAATCAAATCTTCAAAATGAATCGTCAAAACTTCAGGGTGATCGAGCCAGCCTAGATAAGGTTCAAAACGATCCGCGATGTTCGAGAATTCAATGCCTGCGTCAGGGCGTCCGAGAATACTGACGTTGAGGCGGGCGTTGAAATCGGGCAGGGACTGATAGTAATCGTGATGGACGTGGCGCGCCTCCATATCGGTGACATAAAAGACATGCGAGACGACCACATCACGCGGGTCGCGGAAGATGAAATACGGCGTGAAATTTGGAGAACATACGCGAGTTACGGCATCCGGTCTTGCAAAGAGATGCGCCGAGGCAATATCGCGCGGACGGAGCGAATCAAGCCATGCAAGCGCTTTTTCGGGTTCGCGCTTTTTTCCACTTTCGCCTTCGTATTCAGCATAAAAGGAATGCACACGTTTTGCGTAGGGCGCAACATTGGAGAAACCAAGTAAAATTTGGTCGAGCAGGTGCGTTCCGCTTTTCGGGAAGGAAATGCCAAGCAGGATGGGCAGGTCCGCGGGCTGGGAGGCGAAGCGCAGTTGCTGGGCAAGTTTTTCAGTCTGATAGATCATGGAGCGGAGTGAGGATTTCAAGGTCATGCAGGTATTTAACCACAATTTTCCGCAGGCAGAGACGTAAACAGAATTTCAGGGTTATATTGTTGAGGATATAAATTTGAAAACCACCATATTCAATACTCCCCTTATTAGTCCGTTTTTGCGTTTCTTGAGCAATTCGATCATGCGCCTGATCGGCTGGCGCGTGGAAGGGTCATTACCAGACCTGCCGAAGTACATCATCATCGGCGCGCCTCACACCTCGAACTGGGACTTTTTGCTTTTTCTCGCAGTTATCTTCCACCTGAAAGCAGATGCCCGCTACATGGGCAAAGCGGAATTATTCCGCAGCCCGCTCGGCTGGTTCTTCTACTGGTGCGGCGGCATTCCAGTGGATAGAAAAAAATCCACAGGGCTGGTGGAGCAAATGGTGGAAGCCTCCAAAAAATCTGAAAAGTTTATTCTGACCATTGCTCCCGAAGGAACCCGCCATTACGTCAGTGAATGGAAGATGGGCTTTTATCACATCGCCAGGTCTGCCGGGATTCCGCTGGTAATGGCAATTGTGGACGGCAAAAAGAAGACGATGCGCGTGGGGCAGGTCTTTCACCTCACCGGCAACATGGATACGGATATTAAAACGATCAAGGGATTTTTTGAGGGAATGGTCGGGGTCAACCCACGGAAGAAATATATTACGCTGAAAGATTAAGATCTATTCATCCAGCAAAAAATCTTTGCCGCCCAGCACCCCATCCAAAATCACTTTTAGTGACTCTGACTGCATCAATTCATCCAGCTCAAACGACTTCAACTTTGTTTGCGTCGTCCGAACGGATGGCTCAAGGAAATCGCCAAACGGTAGCGACGTGCGATACAACTGGTAATACAAAAATCGGCGCGCGTTCCTTTTGAATTCCGCAGGGACTTCAATATTTTCAGCGGCTAAAAATTCTTCCATCTTTCTTCTCACATCTTCAATCGTTTGCGGGAAAAACACAGTTGGATATTGTGTAAAGCGCGCCCTGCCCGCACACAACACCGCCGCACCCATAATGGATGCTTCCAAACCGATGGTGGAGTTGTAGACCATGACAAACTTGGACTTTTGAATCAACTCGTAGGAACTCAGCGTCTCTCGCGGACTCACGAAAACGACATTCGCCTCTTTCTCCGCGCCGCGGTTTGCCACCCAACCCTCCACAGTCTCGCGGCTGGATTTTCTCACCCGCAGTTCATCCGGGTGCGCACGGATGACGAACAGCGTATCCGGGTTTTCCTTGATGACTTCCAATGTCATATCAAGCCAATCGAACATATCTTCAAAGACAGTGTTTGCATGCGGCTGGCTCGTATCGAAGATAACGTTCGTAAAGATGGGGACGATCTGCCTGAAGCCTGCCGCTTTTTGCAGAAAGGTTTCATCCAATCCCTTCATATCCGCCCAGAATTTGATACCCGCCATCGTGAAGTCACCTTGAAAGCGCTTCGCCAGATACGCATCCAGTCTTTTATTTTGTTCGTCATTCAACTCAAACTCATCGGGGATGTGGATCGGGTATGCTGTCGCTTCGCCATCGGTAAAATAGGCTGTTGCAGGCTGCAATCCCACCTCATGCGTGATGACACGCAATCCGCGCTTCTGGGCAATGTAACGCGCCGTGGCTTCAGGGAAAAATTGTCCATTGAAAACCACCACCGCGCGCGGGTCGGTCTGGTCTAAAAATTTTGAAAACTTCCGAGCCACACTCCACGCAGAGAGGATATATTCACGCAAAAGATACCGAGTATTTTCATCATCGTTCAGGTGATGGATGCGAAGCACCCACCTCAACCCAGGCAGGCATAATGCGCCAAGCGGAAGATCATGAAAATGGAAAGTAGAAAGTTCGGAGATGGAAAGGGATGAGATACGGGATGCAAGCTCCGAGTCGCGCTGAAAATCGAACCAATTTACAGCAGTCTGCCGTCCACCGTCCACAGTTAGTTTGGGAACCCCCGCATATAATGCCTTTGACTGCATCACACACGACTTACACGGCATTTCCTTATGAGGGTTATCCCGGTTCGTCCCCAGTACACACTTGCTCATACCGGCATTACATGCGAAATATGCAACGGGAATCCCCTGCAGACGGAATGCCCACGACGCAAGCAAATGAAACCCGCTGTTCCACGAGAGATCGTCAATGCCGGTGGACGCCTTGAAGAAGACCACGGGCGCGCCGTTTGATTGTGACTCCCTGCGGGCTACTTCGCGCGCCACAGAGGCGATCTTAAGGTTATTCAGGCGGCGGACGATTCCGCGCTTGATGCGTTGGGTGAAAAATTCTTTCATCCAGCTTTACCAGTCGTTATTCTTTTCATATCGCAACCTCACAAGCAAATCCCCCGCCACATCTTTGAACAGTCTTTTATGTTCATCAGTGAAATGTTCTTTCCATCCGCCCGTTTTTCCCGAGCGGAAGGTGTGGCTTTTCTTCGGTTGAATCGCTTCGACTAAAACAGCCAGCGCTTTTTGGCGTGAGGTCGGGATTTTATAGCCGGTCTTTTCCACTTCATCGAGCATGGCGTTCAGCGTAACGTCACGGCTGTTGATCAAATCTTCAAAACGGATACACATTACGTTTTTTTGTTCCAGCCATTGAAAAACGCCTTCATAACGCTGTCTCACGTTGACCATGAACAGCCCGCCATGGTCAACGCCTGTGATGGC
The DNA here is from genome assembly GCA_014860805.1 of Anaerolineales bacterium. Classification (GTDB taxonomy): domain Bacteria; phylum Chloroflexota; class Anaerolineae; order Anaerolineales; family Villigracilaceae; genus Villigracilis. Next base: position 8,377 of record JACZJB010000119.1, on the reverse strand, counting down.
GACCTTCAATCTCGCGGCAACATCAGGCAGGGAGTTATAGTAATCGTGCATGCCATGTTCACCATGCATATCGGTCGCGAAGAAGACTTGCGAGATGAGCACATCTCTCGGGTCGCGGTAAATGAAATAGTTGACGCGCCCTGCCGCAGTCAAGAAAGAGGCGTTCTCTTTTGTCGCTTCCACATACCCCCAGCCGATCACTCCTTGCGGCACGCCCTTCAGTTCATTGAGTATTTCTTCTTTCGACTTTCTTCTTCCATCTTTTTCAATTGTTCGTATGGGGTCTGCATCCACGCAGCGATAGGGCATGATCTGCGTAAATCCATTAAGGATTTGCAATAGAAGATGCGATCCGCTCTTTGGTTTGGAGTTACCAAAAATGGGCGGCGCTTCACGAAAAGAAAACCGCTTCCATCGCAAAATAGCCTGGGCGGTTTTCCCATACGGGCGAAGCGTGCGGCGGATGTCTTTGATAATGCTCATGGGATATTTTGAACCGCAAAGATCACCAGGAAATTCCTGCGATTTTCTCTGCGGTTAATTTCTTTATTCGCTCACAACACGGCGCAGTTTTTTCATTGAACCTTTTTCGGATTCATAGACCTTTTTCACGCCGTCACCCAGCGCAGCTTCCGTTACGCGGATGTACTTGACAAGTTTCTCGAAACCGCCCGGTTCCACGGAGGCGGCCTGGTCACTGCCCCACATGGCGCGGTCCAACGTGATATGACGTTCGATGGATGTTGCCCCAAGCGCAATGGCAACGGCTGATGGCACCAAACCAACTTCGTGACCGGAATATCCAATGGGGTTGTTCGGAAACTCTTTGCGAAGCGTGCCAATCATATTGAGGTTTAATTCTTCAGGTTCGCAGGGATAGGTGCTGGTGCAGTGCATGATGACAAGGTTATCTTCACCGACAGCATTCACACCGTCATGGATCTGCTGCATTGTGGACATACCCGTTGAAATGATGATGGGCTTGCCCGTTTTACGAACATATTTCAACAGGTTATGGTCGGTGAGCGAAGCCGAGGGGACTTTATAGGCGGGGGTATCGAAGCTTTCCATAAAATCCACAGAGGGCTCATCCCATACGGAAACCATCCAGTCAATCTTCTTTTCTTTGCAATAGCGGTCAATCTCGCGATATTGCTCTTCGTTAAACTCAACTTTATAACGATAATCCAAATAAGTTATGTATCCCCAGGGGGTTTCGCGCATTTGCTTTTGCTGGTCAAGCGGCGTGCACACTTCAGGCGTACGTTTCTGGAACTTTACCGCATCTGCGCCGGCATGAGCGGCAGCGTCAATAATTTTCTTGGCAATATCAAGCTCGCCATTGTGATTGATGCCCACTTCCGCAATCACATACGCGGGATGTCCATCACCCATTTTTCGATTTCCAAATTTAATCTCACGAGCCATTTTTTCTCCTTTATAAGACCAAAGACCTTACATAGCCCCCGAAGGGGGAAGACCTTTATGGCCTAATTGTTTCAAAATAATTTCACACAATTCACGGATCGCCCCGTGACCACCCGGTTTCGTCAGCACATAATCCGCTGCGCGAATAACTTCGGGGTACGCGTCCGCAACAGCCACTGACCAGCCCGCGACCTCAAAGCAGGGAAGGTCGTTGAGGTCATTACCAACATAAACGACATTTTCTGCTTTGACATTTTTCTGCTCGAGGACCTCGCGCATCACTCTACCCTTATCCTGCATGCCCACATTATGAATTGCCTCCACCCCCATCTTTTTCGCGCGCGCTGCTACAACAGGATTCGGCTCCGAGGAGAGGATCATCACTTCCACGCCCATCTCTCGAAGCTTTTTGATATGCATGCTGTCACTGCGGGACGCAACAACTGACTCTTTGCCATCCTGATCGGTGATGACAAGATTGTCCGTCACCACGCCGTCAAAGTCACAAATGACCATTTTGATCGTGTCTGGGATGGTACGGCGCGGAGATCTCGGCGAAACCATTTCCAATCCACTATAGACAAGCGTTTCATACTTTGCCCAGTCAGACAGGGTGTCAATATCAACCGTATATTTCGGGTCGATCACCAACGGGTAGATGACATCGCCAGTCAACGATTTTTTATTGACAATGGTGGACTCGCGAATAGCGTCGATGTGTCCTGTCTGCCAGTAGACAGGCGGAAGAACCTGGCGCGGCGCATTGTAGGGCTCGTCAATGCCCTCCACCTCCAGCAACTGGCCTAATGGTTTTCCTTCTCCATTAAAACGCCACATCTTGAACGGGTTTTGCGCGGCAGGCACAACCCCGCGCACGCAATCCGCATCCTTGTGATCCAGCAGGATTTGAATGGCATCGTCCACCATTGATCTTGGACGAATGGGAGATGTCGGCCTTAATTGGACAACCACCTCAGGGCGGTATGCCTCAACATCCTCCAGCCATTTGAGCGCTTGTTCAAAAACAGGCAGGTCGGTTGTCTTATCCTGGGCAAGTTCATTTGGCCTGAGGAAAGGCGTCTCTGCCCCCCATTCACGGGCGACAGCCGCGATCTCTTCATCATCCGTGGAAACAATAACGCGAGTCACGAATGAGGAACGTTTGGCAGCCGCAATGCTCCAGGCAATAAGCGGATACCCCGCAAAACTACGGATGTTTTTGCGCGGAATTCCTTTGGAGCCGCCGCGAGCTGGGATGAGAGCGAGAATCTCGGTCATAGCTGATAATCGTCAATTTACCACGCTGTCCAGCCGCCATCCACGATGACATTATTGCCCGTCATGTAGGAGGATGCTTCGGAAGCGAGGAATAATAAGGCGCCGTTCATTTCATCCTTCTTTGCCATACGACCCAAAATGGTCTTGGCGGAATAGTTTTTGACAAAATAATCTTCATGATTATTGTAAACGCCGCCCGGAGTAAGTGCGTTAACGCGGATTTCCGTCTCGGCATAATAGGCAGCGAGGTATTTTGTAAAACCCATCACTCCCGCTTTGGTAGTGGTGTAATAGACGGGTTTATACGCCACACGCTTGCCATCCTTAATATAAATGCGCTGGTCAGGGCCATTGAGCCCGTACGTGGAGCAGATGTTGATAATACTGCCTTTTTTGCCCTGCACAATCATTTGTTTGACACAAGCCTGCGTGACAAGGAACATGCCTGTAAGGTTGACATTCAAAGCTGCATTCCATTGGTCAAGAGGGTAATCTTCAAAGGCGCCGGGAGCAATTCCTTTGGAAGCGGCATCGGGGTCAAACTTTGGATCAAGGGCAGCGGAATTGACGAGAATGTCCAGGCGGCCAAACTGTTTGACGGTTTCGGCCGCCAGTTCACGGGTCGATTCGAGGCGGGTAACATCGAGAGGAAATGCAATCGCCGTATAGCCAGAGTCCGTGAGACGGGAGGCCGTTTTGGAAGCGAGTTCCATGTTCAAATCAGCAGCGACAACAGCCGCACCAGCCTCGGCGAGAGTTTTGCAAAATTCAAATCCCAGTTGACCGCCGCCGCCTGTAACAACAGCAACGCGATCCTTCAAATTGAATTTATCCAAAATAGTCATGTAATTCTCCTTTATGGAAAGGCTGTGTAGATCTTGTCACCGCGCGTATTGTGGGCAAGGTACAAGCCATCGGCAAGTTGTATATAAATGGATTGGACATCTTCCGACTCCGAACCGAATTTGAAAAGTGCAAGGACTGCGCTCCCTGAAAGAACGTCCTGTTTTAAAGAAGCAACCCCATCTTCATATCCTTCACGCGGCAAACCGGTGACCGGATCCACCAGGTCGGGCAGGACATAACCTGAGCGGCCTGTGTAAAGATACACAGGACCCGCTTGATTGCTGTAGATGCGCGTGCCTTCAGGGAGATTACGGAGGAAAGCCATGGCTTCGGAATCAAACCAGACAAAGGACGCGTATCCCTGTCCACCTTTACGGAGTTGGGTAACGGAGGCAGACATCCCATACGCTGAAACAGCAAAGATGAATATTGCAATCATAGCAGAAAGACCCTGCCAATAGACAGCGCGTTTTTGCCACGCCCAATGAATGAAAAACACCAGCATGATCAGCAGGCTGACGTATATCGGGGCGTTGATACGCAGCTTGAATTTGGTGCTGGCGTCAAATAAAAGCATGGATGAAACAATGGAAGCCAGATAGCCGAAGATGTACAAAGTGCTTGTAAAGGATAGAATTTCAGGGGTATCGGAAGATGGCTGGAAGAATTTCTTCAAGCCTTTGGTTACAACCCAAACAAGCAAAACGATCAGGGTGATAAACAGAATAATGAGAACTAAATTTGGAATTCGTATGAGTACCCGCCGCCACGCATCGATCGGAGCGAGAAATTCGGCGAAGTTGTATATTCCTGTGTTGATGTTCTCTTCGGTGATGGGGTGATATACCAGCGTGCGATTGGTGGCGTTATTTGCAGCAAGTTTGTTGCGGATGCCCCATGCCACAACAAGGGGGAGAAAGCCTGCGATGAAAATACCTGCGCTGGTCAATCGTCTCCGCCAGGTGCTGTGGAGGAGAATGAGAGCCAGGAGAAAAGTTGCAAGCAAAGCAAGACCTGCATAACGGGTAAGATATGCAAGAGCGGTGAAAATACCCGTGAGAATGATCCAGATATTTGAATTTTCTGTGCGGATATCTTTTTGTGCGGCAAAATATTGCGCAAAGGTGATGAATGCCACCAGGCTGAAAAAAATGTAGAGCGGTTCGCTCATGGCCGCGACATGGACGCGGAACATGGATGCATTGAACAGAAACAACAAAGCCAGCAGGATACTCGCAAGCCGGGATCTTGTCATCCGCCAGCCAATGCAGCCAAGTAAGAATGTGTTTGCTCCAAAAAGCAGGGAATTTACAAAACGTGTGCCGCGCAGTGGATCCAGTCCGCTGAGACCGATGACTGCTAGGATGGTGGAAAAGCCCGGCGGAAAATGGGTAACGGGTTTGTTGGAGGCGAGCCAGATGGCATGATAACCATTCCCGCTCAGGATACTGCGCGCACCGGCAATATATGCAATCGAATCATCGGATAGCGCCAGTCCCTGCGGGGTTGCATATAGGACGAAAAATGTCCCTAGTACAGCAAGCAGGCCGAGGATGATAAAAGAGGCGAGAAGGGATTGGCGCGGGGTCATAAGAAAGTTACGCAGTATGGGAATACAATCCCATACTGCGTAACAAATACGAACTTATTTTACAGGGAGAATGAAACCCTGATCTTCGAGAAATTTTATGATAACACGGGCGTTATCTTCCGGGGAAGAACCAAAGCCTTTTAGCGTGATCTCAGGATTGATCGGCGGCTCGTAGGGATCATCCACGCCGGTGAAGCCCATCGGTTTGCCGTCCTGCATGGCCTGGCGCGCCTTGGCATACAGACCCTTCACATCGCGTTGTTCGCAAACTTCGACAGGCGTATCCATGTAAACTTCGATGAAATTTTCACCGACCATCTTGCGGGCTTCAGCGCGGGTAGCACGGTATGGGCTGATGGCTGCGCAAATGACCGCGCCGCCGGCATGCACAATTTCACCAGCCACGAAACCGATGCGAATGATATTGGTATCGCGGTCTTCCTTGCTGAAACCGAGTCCCTTGGAAAGATGCGTGCGAACCACATCCCCATCGAGGATGGCGGTTTCACGTCCGCGTTCGAGCAACAAAGTAGTGAGCACTTGTGTGGTGGCAGATTTGCCGGAACCACTCAAGCCGGTGAACCAAATGCCAAATCCCTGCTTGTGACGGGGAGGATACATTTCGCGCAAGATTTCAGCAGTTTCAGGGCGCGTAAACCATTCAGGAAGCAGCTTGCCTTTGGCAAGATATTCATCGCGAACCTGGGTGCCGGAGATGTTGGCGGTCTTCGCACCCTTCGGCACATCCTTCTCTTCCACGTAGCGATCTTCATCAGGAAGATAAACAAGCATTTCGAAGGGAACCATTTTGACGCCTACCTCGGCTTCGTACTGCTTCATGATCTCCTGCGCATCATACGGACCGTAGAAAGGCTTGCCCGTGGAATCATTTCCCGGCCCTGCATGATCGCGGCCAACAACGAAATGATTTGCGCCATGGTTACGGCGGATAATGGCATGAAGCAAAGCTTCCTTTGGTCCCGCCATACGCATGGCAAGCGGAAGCAGGCTAAGCATGGTGTTCTTTTTGTCATAGTAGTTGTCGACCAAAGCTTTGTAGGTGCGGACTCGGGTATAGTGGTCCACATCACCGGGCTTGGTCATGCCAACAACAGGATGAACTATAAGGGAACCATTCACTTGAGCGGCAGCACGTTTGGTCAATTCTTCATGAATGCGGTGCAGGGGATTACGGGTTTGGAAGGCCACGACATTATCATGTCCCATTTCTTCGAGCATGGCGCGCACTTGGGCTGGCGTCCGACGCAAATCCACAAAGTCATAATACTTGGGAAGATTCACCACCTTCATCGGTCCCGAAATACAGACCTTGCCCCAACGCCCCATTTCAGAGACCATTGGGTGCTTGGAATCAGTGGTGCCGTATGCCAGAGACGCTTCCGTATCTGCATCCCAGTGATAGATTTCTTCGAGGGTCATCACAGCGATCAAATCGAAGTTCGCGCTGCGCAATGCCAGTTCTTCGCCTACTGTCGGCAGTTCTTTCGGATCAGCTGTCAGTGTGATAGGAAGCGGGAAGAGGGTTCCATCCGCAAGACGCATTTCCTTCAAAACACGCTCGTAATCTGCCTTGCCCATGAACGTTGTCAGCGGGGAAAAGCCGCCTGTGGCGATCAGTTCCAGGTCACACAAGTTTCGCATGGTGATCTTAATGGAAGGAAGTTTACCGGCACGCGCCAGCAATTCATCACGCTCTGCGCCTTCCACAACCAGATTCACCAGTTTTCCGCCGTATGGCGGGATCAATTTAGCTTTTGCCATTTAATTACTCCGTTGAAAAAAATAAACTTCGGGAGCCTTTTCTGAAGTTTGCCAGGAAAACTTCCGAAGTTTTAATTGACACAGGCGTAAATTATACTCCAAAATTCACCGACTGAATTTTGGAGTTTGGAAAATCCCCCGTTTTATTTGAGGCAGAATAGACGGCTAATCTCATTACCAGCAGCTGAATTAAGCGGCATAGCCGTCAATATTTGACAGGCTTGCTGTAACGCCGGCGGATCTAAGGTCATGTAGGAGGCGATCTCGCTCAATCGGGCAATATTATCCGAATAGGCATAGGCTTGCACGAAAGGCATCCATTCAATCTGGTCTTTCGCAAAGAACCCCAACTGAATGGCTTCATTCCCCAATCGCATAACTTCATCCCAGTCCCCTGCCTGGCGGGCGTAGGCGGCTTTTTCGTAGTAATAACACCAGCTTGCGGGCGGTTCAGTGCCGAAAGGAATTGCAGGCGGTATGTGAAAAGATTCGGTCAAAGAAATCTGATCAGCCTCGGAATACGATGCGATCTCAACTACGCGTTCATCTTCGCGGGAAGATAACTCTACTTGGCGCAGATCAATGACCTGGACACAGGAGTCAGGAGAAGGCTGAGAAAGGATCAAAATATTGCGTGCGTTTGGATAAGTGCGAATGCTGCGGCGGTTGGAATAATCCTGCGGTTCGCGCGCAATAACACGGGCAACCGTGCCTTCATTCAGCACCAGCGCTGGCAAAGCGGGTTGAATATATTTTTCGTGATTTGATTCTGGGTAAAAAATCAGGTTTGCAGGGCCCCAGGTAAAATAATCCTCTTCGGCTGCCACCGCATAGCGGGTAACCAGTGTGGCACTGGGGGCAAATTGCGGAACACGCCAGCTTACCTGCCACCAAAAATTACGAGTAACTTCTGTCTCATAGGCCTTGACAAAGCCGTTGGCATAATGGGTCAAAATTGCAGAGATGAGTAAAATTCCAAAAAGGACATTTCGCAATTGCTTATTGGAAATATAACTCAACAACAACGGCCACAACAAAGCTGCGCCCACAGAGGCAATCAATGTGTACCTTGAAAAATTCTTGAAATCGACGGAGCGACCGACGAGGAGAACAGGGAACAGCCCAAACACAATTGCCCCAAGACCGATCAAGACGATCTCCCGCCTCCAGGTGGACCTTTGGCCTGATTCGCCATCCTCAAGCTTTTGAGTTACTCTGGAAAATACCCAAAGCAAAAGCAGCGCCAACAACGCAAGCCCAAACCCCGACATCCATTCATTGGTTGAAAATCCAACGCTCAAACGGCGCAGCGGAATCCACCAAGCCTGGACAAATACATCCAGAAAATCATTAAATAGAGCTGCGAAGAAATTGAAGGCGAACTTTAAAGGTTCCCCTCGCAAGTCTCCCAATTGCAGATCTACATCAGTCGCTCCGCGCTCACTTTCGAAA
>JACZJB010000118.1 GCA_014860805.1 Anaerolineales bacterium | reverse complement strand
TGCTCAGCCTGCACAGTCAGACCATGAAAATGCTGGATGCCTACGAAAATGCAACACAGGAAAAGACCGTTATCTATGAGGGCTTTGACAGACTGCAAAGGTTATATCTTGCATCCATCGCTGGTTTTGGAAGTTATCTGTCCCGCGCCAAAGAGATCGCCGTCCAGGGACAAAGTCCCAGCGTGGGGGCTATCAAATTGCTGGCACATCTGCCTCACCCGGTCCAAAAACTGTTGGATAAAATCCCTGAGAAGTTTGAACTACTAAACAACCTGTTAAAAGGACGCGAAGTATTCTCCAATGTCGGCGCAGTGGTTTCAAACAGCACCCTGACCCGCTTCATCACCGCCAAGGATGACAATGACCAGAAAGAGCTTGCCTGGGGAGTTATGACAGACGCAAAAAATGTCATGCGGATTCACCTCCGCGATTTCCGTCCACACGTTTCAACCCTCCTTTCCATCGGGCGCAAAGACCTTGCCAGTTTAATCACACAGGATTATCTTGATGCCTACGCAAACGGTCTGAACGCGTATGTCCATGATCTTTCGAGGATCACGACCGCAGGCAGGCAAACCGTCCCATCATCAAAAACCAGAACATTGCATCGGACAAAGAAATGAAAGATCCATTGATCGGACAGCAAATTTCAAATTACCGCATCGAGCGACTGCTTGGGCAGGGCGGCATGGCCACAGTCTATTATGGGTTGGATGTAAAACTTAATCGCCCCGTGGCAATTAAGTTCATAGACAGGCGTTTCAAGAACAACCCTGTCTATGCGAGCCGTTTTGTCAACGAAGCGCGTATGATGGCCAAATGGCACCACGAAAATATCATCCAGATCTATTACGCGGATGATACGCAGGGATATTCCTATTACGCCATGGAATATGTGGATGGGCAGGACCTATCCAAAGTGATGGGGCTGTATCAGGAGGAAGGCGAACTGATGCCGATCGACGATGTCATTCGCATCGGAAAAGCCATCGCCAGCGGACTGGATTATGCCCATCGGCAGGGAATTATTCATCGGGATATCAAACCATCCAACGTTCTCATCGCCAAAGATGGACGCGTACTGCTTGGCGATTTCGGTATGGCGCTGGACGTGCGCGACGGCTCAATGGGAAATATTTTCGGTACGCCTCATTATATTTCGCCCGAGCAGGCTCGTCGGTCGGCAGATGCGGTTCCACAATCCGATTTATATTCTCTGGGTGTTATCCTCTATGAAATCCTCACAGGCACGGTCCCGTTCAACGACCCATCGCCTGCCAGTATCGCGCTCCAGCACATCTCGGAACCGCCTCCTTCTCCTCGAAGCATTAACCCGGAATTGAGCCCGGAGCTTGAAAAAGTAATTCTTAAAGCTTTGGAAAAAGATCCCCAAAACCGTTATCAAAGCGGCGCAAAATTGATGGCCGCCATCGAAAGCGCGCTCAAGCCTGGGACGGCGGCAAAGATATCCTTGCCGCCGCTGCCGGTTGGCGTGCCGACAGTTCGTAGAAGCAACCTTTCCATTCAACAGATCGCAAACCGTGAAGCGCGGGTGGTGCGGGAGAATCGCGAGCAAAACCCAATTGCTGGCTGGCCTGCCACAGTGAAATCCAGCAATCAAGTCAGGAACAAAAACAAATGGGGCTATGGCATTCTGCTTTTGTTTTTGATTGGAATCGGAAGCTGGTATTTTCTGAGCGGAGGGAACCGCCCCCTGACCTTTCCACCAGCTTCGACATTTTCCTTGTCGCCTCTTTCTTCGACCGAGTTATCTTCATTGCCAACCGAAACAGCGGCTCCGCTATTGGAGACTCCTACAATTCCTCCCCCCTCCCCTGCCGCACCAACAGTGATATTGCCGACCGCAACCGTTTTTGTCACCCCAACCATGAAATACCCTGACGGGAGTCCATTCTCGCTGCTTTGGAATGAAACAAGCTTTTACATGATCAACCGTTCAAAAGCAAAGCGAAGCCTGTCCGCTTTTTCTTTTGAACGCATTGATGCCGAGACTCTCTCGCAGGAAAAACGTGATCACTTCGATGGCTATCGATGGGAGACGCAAAAGTTCAGGCATCTTCCAGAAAACTTTTGCACCAGTATCACCATTTATGGGGATCAAACGCCGCCCTACATGAATCCAGTGGATTGTTCCTTTGGCATTATCAGCGTGGTCCAACCCCGCTTTGATGACGACGCCGGTCTCGTCTTCTGGAGACCGGAAGCAGGGGCCACTCACTTCCGCGTTCTTTGGCTTGGCGAGGAGACGGCCCGTTGCGAGATTGCCGCAGGCTTCTGTGACTTTAACGTGCCGTAAAAAAATCTGAATATTAATTTTTTCTCATCCTTGACACATCCCGCAAGCGGGGTGTAAACTACGACACATAGTTCGAAAATTCTACGAAAGGAGCGCACTCTTGATGTTCAGCTTGATCTTCCAAACTCTTAACGCAGTCGGCAAATTGCCTTCTCGGAGTGCGCCTGTAGACCGAAACTAGGTCTTCTTTCTACCCTTTGTTCGTTCTGGGCTGTGGCGCATCCGCCGCAGCTTTTTTGTTTAATTTTTTTTGAGGAATCACCATGTCCACACTACAACCCGCTCACGAGCCATCTCTCACTTTTGACTTCCGCCCCACTCTGCAGGAGAACCGCCTCAAGGGTCTCTGGCAGATGATGTCCGATTACCGTATGTCGTACATCGCGGCAACCATTGCGCTCGCCATTTCAGCGCTTTCCAAGACCTTCACGTATCTGCTACTGCAATTCTTTGCGGACGATGTTCTTGCAAAGGGAACGTACATTGGCGGAACACTGACCACTTCCATGATCTGGATCGCGGCTGGATTTGTCGGCTTGGCAGCTCTGGAAGGCGCGTTTGCGTTTCTTTCGGGACGTTTGGCTGCCTTCACTGCCGAGGGCATTACCCGCCGCCTGAGGGACTTTCTCTTCGATCACATTCAACGCTTGAATTTCTCGTATCACGCCACCACCCCTACAGGTGACTTGATCGAACGTGTCACCTCTGATGTGGACGCGTTGCGCCGCTTTTTCAGCGAGCAAGCCATTGGCGTGGGACGTATCATCCTGCTCTTCGTGATCAACTTCATCGCCATCTACAACCTCAATGCGGAGCTTGCCTGGGTTTCGATCGTGGTCATTCCGTTGATTCTCGTCGTCTCGGTGTGGTTCTTCAAGAAAGTGACCAAAGCCTATGAAGAATACCAGGCGCAGGAAGCAATCCTCTCCACGACCTTGCAGGAGAATTTGACGGGCGTGCGTGTGGTGAAAGCCTTTGCCCGCCAGGATTATGAAAAGAAGAAGTTCGAGAAGGACAACTGGGGAAAATATTTGAAAGGCAAGATTTTGCTTTTCATGCACTCCATGTTCTGGCCGCTCTCGGATATTGTGCTGGGATTTCAGATGCTTTTCGGTTTTGTCTATGGCGCAACCATGGCAATTGACGGTGAGATCACCGTTGGCACCTACATTGCGTATGTCGGCCTTGTTGTTTGGCTCATTTGGCCTATCCGCAACCTGGGACGCATCATTGTTTCAACTTCGACGGGCATGGTCTCGTATGCGCGCTTGATGGAATTGGTCAAGCAGCAGCGTGAACCGCTGTTCGATGGGAAGTACCAGCCTACAGGTCCAGCGCGAGGCGAATTGCAGTTCGAAGATGTCTCATTCATGTATTCGGACGGCAAATCGGATGTCTTGAAAAGCGTTTCATTCCACGCCAAACCCGGTCAGGCGATTGCGCTGCTTGGTTCCACGGGTTCGGGCAAGACGTCGCTGGTGAATTTGTTGCCGCGTTTCCACGAATACACGGGCGGGCGTATTCTGCTTGATGGCGTGGAGTTGAAGGATTACTCGCGCTCCTACCTGCGCAAGCAGATCGGTATCGTGGAGCAGGAGCCGTTCCTGTTCAGTCGCTCGATCCGCGAGAATATTTCCTACGGTGTAGGACGCGATGTTTCACAAGCGGAGATCGAGCGCGCCGCGAAAGCTGCCGCTGTGCATGACGTGATCATCGGCTTCCCTGACGGCTACGATACACTGGTCGGAGAGAAGGGCGTGACCCTCTCTGGCGGACAAAAGCAGCGCGTGGCGATTGCCCGCACCCTGCTGAAGAACCCGAGCATCCTGATCTTCGATGACTCCACCTCTGCCGTGGACACGGAGACCGAAGCCGAGATCCGCGACGCGTTGAATGAATTGATGCAGAACCGCACCACCTTCATTATCGCGCACCGCATCCAGTCTGTGATGATCGCCGACTTGATCCTTGTTTTGGATAAAGGCGAGGTAGTGCAGATGGGAACACACGCCGAACTATTGAAAGAGAGGGATGGCATGTACCGCAGGATTTACGACATTCAGACGAAGATCGATACTGAATTGGAAAAAGAAATTGCAAGAGTCAACTAATGGAGAATATTCAAATGGACATACACGATAACCTCGGCGAATATTCCGACCCAAAACTCTATGATGCTGAAAACCGTGACTTCGAGCCAGATGGCCCTTTCATTCTTTCGCTGGTTAAACAACTCGGTGGTGCAGTGTTGGAACTTGGTTGCGGCACAGGGCGGATAACCATTCCGCTTGCACAAAACGGCGTGGAAATCGTCGGGCTGGACGTTGTACCTGGCATGGTTGATCTGGCTCGGCAAAAGTCTGAGGGTATGCCCATCGAATGGGTTGTGGCGGATGTCCGCAATTATCAACTAGGAAGGAAGTTCAAGTTGATCTTCGAATCGGGCAGCGTCTTTCATCATATGCTCACTCGTCAGGATCAGGAAGCATACCTGGCGCGAGTTCGGGAACATCTCGAAGACGAAGGTCGGTTGGTGCTCAGCCTATTCTTCCCCAAGGCACGTAACCTCGTCAGCACTGATGTAGTGGAAGAGTGGTTTACTGCGGAACATCCAGACGGCTATGAGATCAAGGTCTCTGGCATCGACGAGTACGATGACTTCCGACAGGTTAAAACAGAAACCGCCTATCGCCGCTGGACGGATGCAAGCGGAAAGGAACTGCTGCAAGTGGCTCCTTTGTCTCTGCGCTATGTGTTTCCGCAGGAGATGGAAGCCTTGCTCCACTACGGCGGATTTGAGATTGTCGAGCAATATGGCGATTTTGACCGAGGCCCTGTGACAAAGGAAAGTGGGCTGATTACTTTGGTTTGCAAGAAACGATAACGTTTTGCGAGAACGACGAACTTCCGCTCGAAGCAATCTCCTCATCCACAAGAAATTGTTTCGTCGGAAAAAACATCCTCCTCGCAGTGACATGTAACGGAGAATTATTATGAGTGACGAACTGATCGAACTCGAAGAAGAAGAATTTACTTCACAACTTACCACCCCCGTGCTAAAGCGCATCGGAGGGTTGCTGCTCCCCCACTGGAAATGGGTCGTGGGATTTTTCTTCACGATCGCCATTGTCTCCGGGCTGGATGCGTACTTTACCTACGTGAACAAGCAGTTCATTGACCAGGGTATTTTGCTCAAAGACAAAGCCCGCCTGATGGAACTTGCCACCATTTATGGGAGCTTCATCGTGCTGCAAGCCGCGGCGGTGTTCACGTTCATTTATCTCGCGGGTGTGTTGGGCGAGCGCATTCAGTACGACCTGCGCAAGATGCTCTTCAATCACCTGCAGGACTTGTCGCTTTCGTACTATGCCCAGAACGCGGTGGGACGTCTCATCGCGCGCGTGACCTCGGATACGGGGCGCGTCTCAGACCTGCTGACCTGGGGCATCGTGGATACGACCTGGGCGGCGATGAACATCATTTCATCCACGATCTTCATGGCCATCATCAACTGGCGGCTGGCGTTGATCGTGCTGACCATTATCCCTGTGATGGCGTATGTGGCGGTTGAATTCCGCAAGAAGATTTTGGCGGAGTTCCGTGTTTCGCGGCGCGCCAACAGCAAGATCACAGGCGCATTCAACGAGAGCTTTCAAGGCGTGCGCGTGACCAAGGCGCTGGGACGCGAAGATGCGAATACGCATGAGTTTCAAGGTCTGACGACCAGGATGTACAACGCATCCTATCGCGCGGCATGGCTTTCGGCGCTCTTCCTGCCGACGGTGCAGATCATCGCGGCGCTGGCGTTGGGTATCATTGTCGGGTACGGCGGCAATCAGATCAGCGTTGGGCTGATGACCATTGGCGGTATTCAAGCCTTCGTCTCATACCTGACCTTTATGATGTGGCCGATTCAAGACCTTGCGCGCGTGTACGCGGAAATGCAGCACAGCATTGCCTCAGCGGAGCGGATTTTCAAGCTGGTGGATACCCCGCCCGAGGTCCATAACAGAAGCGGCGCCGTCGAGGCGAAGACCCTGCTCGGTGAGATCGAATTCGATTACGTGGATTTTTTCTACGAAGACCGCAAATCCGTTTTGACAGATTTCACGCTGAAGGTGAACCCCGGCGAGATGATCGCTCTGGTGGGACCGACAGGCGGCGGCAAAAGCACGATCGTGAATCTACTCTGCCGCTTTTACGAACCGAGCAAGGGCGTGATCCGCATCAATGGCGTGGATTATATGGACTATAAGCTGGAGTCCATCCACAACAAGATCGGCATCGTCTTGCAGACTCCGCACCTGTTCTCAGGCACCGTGCGGGACAACATCCGCTACGGACGGCTGGAGGCGAGTGACGCCGAAGTGGTGGAAGCCGCGAAGATCGCGGGCGCGCATGATTTTATTGTCACCCTGGAGAAGGGTTACGAGCAGAACGTGGGCGAGAGCGGCAACCTGCTTTCGGTGGGACAGAAGCAGTTGATCAGCCTGGCGCGCGCCGTGCTGGCAAAGCCTGAGCTGTTCATCATGGACGAAGCCACCTCCTCGGTGGACACGTTGACCGAGTCGCTCATCCAGCGCGGCATGGAAGCCCTGATGAAAGGACGCACTTCCTTCGTCATCGCGCATCGCCTGTCCACCATTCGCCGCGCGGACCGTATCCTCGTCATCGAGAACGGACACATTGCCGAAGGCGGAACGCACGCCGAGCTTTTGCGCCAGCGCGGACATTATTATCGCCCTG
>JACZJB010000117.1 GCA_014860805.1 Anaerolineales bacterium | reverse complement strand
AACCAAAGGAGTATGAAGATGAGTTCGAATACATTCGCTTTAGAAAAGAACAAGATGGCAAATGCTGCAAGTACGATGTCTCGTTTTAACATTGGAAGGATCGCGGGATTGCTGTACCTGACCATCATCGTCAGCGGCATCTTTGCTGAATTTTTTGTGCGCCAGAGTCTGCGCGTGCCCGGCGATGCGGCGGCTACCGCTGGCAATATTATGGCATCCGAGTCGTTGTTCCGCCTCGGCATCGCCGCCGACCTGGTGATGATCATGTCCGATGTGGCATTGGCTTTGATCTTTTATGTGCTGCTCAAAAAGGTCAACCAGTCATTGTCCCTGCTTGCGGCGTTCTTTCGATTGGGACAAGCCACGATATTAGGACTTAACCTGTTGAATCTTTTCGCTGTGATCCAGCTTTTGAGCGGAGACAGCTTCCTGTCCACGTTTGAGGCGGGGCAGTTGCATTCCCTCGCGTATCTGTTCTTCAACGCGCACGGCACCGGATATTCCACCGCCATGGTATTTTTCGGCTTCAGCATCCTTGTGCTTGGGTATTTGATCTTCAAGTCAGGCTACATCCCCAAAATCCTGGGCGCGATGTTGATGCTGGCATCGGTCGGGTATCTGGTCGATAGCTTCGCAAAATTCCTGATGCCGAACTACGCGAGTTACGAAGGCATGTTTACGATGGTTGTTTTCGTGCCCGCCTTCATTTCGGAGTTGGCGCTGTGCCTGTGGCTGTTGATAAAGGGCTTGAAAGTCCAGCCTGAAGAAACAAATTATAAGAACTAAAGGAGTAGAAGAAATGAAATCCATCCAAAATACCGCCAGGTTTGCGGGAGTGCTTTATCTGATCATTACCGTAGCCGCCATCGTGGCTCACCAATATGTCCCCTCCACGTTGATCGTGTCCGGAGATGCCGCAACAACTGCCAGTAATATTGCAGCCTCCGAAACGCTGTTCCGCGTCGGCGGTGTCGGCAGCGAATTGATCATTCTGTTGAGCGAGATCGTGCTGGCAGTGGTCTTATATGTGTTGCTTAAGCCGGTAAATAAAACACTGTCTTTAATCGCGGCGGTTTCCCGGCTGGCGATGACCACCATCCATGGTCTCAACCTGTTGAACTATTATTTCGTTCTGTCCCTCGTGAGCGGCACCGGTTACGTGACCGCATTCGCGCCGGAGCAGATAAATGCTCTTGTGTCGCTGTTCCTTGATGCACATCATTACGGATTTACCATCGGCATCGCTTTTCTCACCATCCATGTCTTCGTTCTGGGCTATTTGATCCTGAAGTCTGGATACTTCCCGAACGTTCTGGGGATCCTGTTTCTGGCGGCAGGTGTGGGTTATCTGGTGGATAGCTTTGCGCTTCTTCTCTCGACCAGTTATGATACGACACCGATATTCCTCGCCATCCCGATTGCTCTCGCTGAGATCGCATTCCCCTTGTGGCTGTTGATCAAGGGCGTGAATACCGAGGGATGGAAGAAACTTGTCCCCGCAACTGCGTAACCAATTGTCGGAGGAGGGTCGAAGCGTGACCTTCCTCCGACAATTGTCCAAGATATAAGGAATGACAAATCAATGAAAGCAATCGTATGCACAAAACAGGGTCCACCCGAAGTTCTGCAACTCAAAGATGTAGAAAAGCCTGCGCCGAATGCGAATGAGGTGCTTGTAAAAGTATATGCATCAACGGTCACGATAGGCGATGTTATATTGCGGAAAATGCATCCATTGTTGTTACTTCCCATGCGCTTGTTTGGCGTGAAAAGGAAGCAAACGCCCGGGCATGAATTTGCCGGGGAAGTGGAAGCAGTGGGCTGGGATGTAAAACGCTTCAGGGTTGGCGATCAAGTCTTCGGGACGACGACAGGCTTGGAGGTCGGTGCGAACGCGGAGTACGTCTGCGTGCCTGAAGAGTGGGAGGCGGGCGTACTGGCAGTCAAACCAGCAAACGTAACGTATGAAGAGTCTGCCGCATTGCCTGTCGGAGGAATGACGGTTTTGTTCATCCTTCAAAAGGGGAAGATCCAGCACGGACAAAAGGTTTTGGTCTATGGCGCCTCTGGAAGCGTGGGGACGTTTGCAGTGCAGATTGCCAAACATCATTTTGGCGCGGAAGTGACCGGAGTATGCAGTGCCGCGAATGTGGAACTGGTTAGGTCGTTGGGAGCCGATAATGTGATCGACTACACCAAAGAGGATTTTACCCAGAATGGTGAATCCTATGACTTCATTTTCGATGCAGTAGGAAAGCTATCATTCACGAAAGTTGAGAAGTTGCTTCCGCGCAAGGAGCATTTTCTTTCCGTCCAATCATCGACCAATGAAAAGAACGAGAACTTGATTCTCCTCAAGGAACTTGCTGAGTCTGGGAAGATCAAACCTGTTATCGATAAACGTTATCCTCTGGAACAGACCGCTGAGGCGCATCGTTACGTCGAGACCGGGCGCAAAAAGGGAAATGTTGTTATAACAGTTGCATGATGACAAAATTCAGAAAGCAGGATGAGTGCGTATGAAAGCGATCATATGGACAAAGTACGGCTTGCCAGATGGACTTCAACTTAAAGAGGTTGAAAAGCCGACTCCAAAGGATAATGAAGTCCTGATAAAAATCCACGCATCGTCCGTGACTGCTGGCGATTGCGAGATGCGCAGGCTTGAACTTCCCCTCATGCTTTCCTTCCCTATGAGGTTATATGCGGGTTTTCTGAAACCCAAACGAATCACTATTCTCGGGCAGGAACTGGCTGGTGAAGTTGTGGAGATCGGAAAGGACGTGACTACTTATAAGGTGGGAAATCAGGTTTTCGGTACTACGGGCCTTGGATTTGGTGCTTACGCGGAGTACATCTGTCTGCCGGAAAAACCGGGCGATGCGCAGGGAACATTGGCTCTCAAACCTACAAACTCGACCTATGAGGAAGCCACAGCTGTCCCAACCGCCGGGTTTGAAGCGCTCCATTTTCTCAGGAAAGCTAACATCCAGTCTGGGGAAAAAGTTTTGATCGTCGGCGCGGGTGGAAGCATCGGTACATTTGCAGTACAGCTTGCCAGGCACTTTGGCACGGAAGTGACAGGTGTAGACAGCACAGAAAAATTAGAATTGATCCAATCATTGGGAGCCAATCAAGTTGTCGATTATACAAAGGAAGATTACACCAGAAGTGGAGAGACTTATGATCTCATCATTGATGTAGTTGGGAAAGGATCCGTTGTCCGCAGATTGAATCTGTTGAAAGAACGCGGGTATTATTTTTTGGCATATGCTGGGCTCTCACATATCCTGCTTAGTATGTGGTTTTTCCTGATGAGCAATAAAAAACTGAAGATCGAGTCGTCAAGCCAAAAGAAGGAAGATTTGATCTTTCTTAAGCAATTGTTTGAAGATGGAAAGCTCAAGTCTATTGTTGATAGAAGCTATCCTCTAGAACAGACTGCGGAGGCTCACAGGTATGTTGAAACGGGTCAAAAATTAGGGAATGTCGTTATTGTCTGTGGAGTGTCATGAAAATGACACAAAATAAATAGTTCACCACTTGATTGGGGGACCCTACCGAAAATTCAAGTATTATGGTGGACGAGGTAATGCTTACTGCAGATATATTTCAATCGAGAAAAACAATCTTTCTGGACTGTTAATCTGCAACTGTTATGTGAGATCGCGGGTTCGATCAAGAAGCGCTGCTTAACGAACCCGCGGAGTGTAACTGATAACCATGCCTTATATTGGATATAAATTGGCGCAAAACAACAAAAAAACCGACCTTTTTGATCGGTTCATTTGCGTTGCTATTGGCGGTCCCGACGGGTTAGGGTTCGCGACGCGTAACTACTTGGGCACTTAGTGAATTGTTTATATTTTACTTGATAATGGCTGAAACCAGCAGGTCGGCGAATCGCTATTTTTCCAGTGAATGGCCTGTCCAGGCAAGAATCTGGCGAAAAAACTCATTTTGTCGAGGCGGCAGTATAATTGATACAAGCCCAATGGAGAATTAAGTACGCATTATTGAATCGAGGCGAGATTTGTTCCTGTTTTGAATCCAGGAACAGAGTGTATTGACCAACATACAATAGCTCGGCAGAATGACCAGGTTACATTGGCGGCTTTCTTAGAGGTGTTTTGTGCTCTCCTCCCTGCTCGCAACCAAACTATACATACCACCTGCGCGACCTAATCGTGTTCCGCGCCCACGCCTGTTTGACCAATTGAATAGCTTGCGACCATTAACGCTTGTCACAGCGCCCGCCGGCTTCGGTAAGACGACGGTGCTAAGCGAGTGGATTCCCACAAGTGGAATTGGCGCTACCTGGTTATCTCTAGATGACGGTGATAATGACCCCGTCCGTTTTTGGGTTTATTTTATTACAGCTTTGCAAAAGTTGAGCGCCGATTTGGGCGAAAACGCACTGGTACTGCTTCACTCTCCCAATCCTGCACCTATTGCATCCGTCCTTACAACACTCATCAATGACCTCGCTTCGTTCCCGGATGAAATTGTCATAATCTTGGACGATTATCATCTCATTAAGAGTCGGGATATCCACGAATCGCTTACTTTTTTGCTCGATCATTTACCGAGACAAATGCACATCATCCTAACTGCGCGTGCCGACCCGCCATTGCCACTTGCACGCTTACGTGCTCGCAATCATTTAACTGAACTGCGCGTCCAAGACCTCCGTTTCACAGTCGACGAAGTCGCCTCATTTTTGAATAAAGTGATGGATCTGAGTCTCTCATCACAGGATATTGCAGCGTTGGAGACACGTACAGAAGGTTGGATTGCCGGGCTGCAGTTAGCTGCGTTATCTATGCAGGGACATGCGGACAAATCAGCTTTTACCCAGGCATTCACTGGTAGCAATCGCTTTGTACTGGATTATCTGGTTGAGGAGGTCCTTGGTCATCTTCCCAAAGATACTCTAAATTTCCTAATGCATACTTCCATCTTGGAGCGGCTGACTGCCTCATTGTGCGAAGCAGTTACAGGAGAAACAAACAGCCAAGGGATGCTTGAAGAACTGGAGCGTGCCAATCTGTTCGTTATTCGATTGGACGATGAACGTAAGTGGTTTCGGTATCATCACCTGTTTGGCGATTTATCGCGCTACCGCCTCAATCAGGCATTTCCCGATCGGATTCCAGAACTCCATCTAAATGCCAGTCAATGGTACGAGCAGGCCGGCTTCATCGATCAGGCAGTGCAGCATGCGCTGGCTGCCCAGTTAGTTGATCGAGCTGCCATGCTGGTTGAAAAGGTTGCGCCAGCGATGATCCAGCGCAGTGAATTGGCTAGGCTGCTCAACTGGCTTGATACACTGCCAAACGATGTTGTTCAGTCCCGTCCGCTGCTGGCGCTCTATTATTGTTGGGGCTTGTTTCTTAGTGGACAGATTATACAGGCAGAAACCTGGCTGCAATCCATAGAGACCGTGAGTGCTAGAGCCGAGGTCCAATTGACTGCCGCAGCACAGGGACATATTGCTGCCATACGCTCCTACTTGATGCTGCAAACTGGGGATTTTGCCTCGACGATTAATCTTTCTAAGCAGGCATTAGCCCAACTTCCCGAACAGGATGTTCTCCTCCGGGAAATGGTCGCCCTCAATCTAGCCATGGCGCATTATATAAAAGGTGATTTTCAATCTGCTTCCCAGTTACTTACCCAAATCATAGCCAGAGGTCAAGCCGATCTACTCATGGCGAACACGTTATCTTCAATTTATGTTAAAACGTATTTACTTCGCATACAGGGAAGGCTACAGGAGGCATTTCAGCTTTGTCAAGACGGGCTGGATTTAATCGCCCGGCGTGGTTGGCAGAACGTTCCAGCGGCTGGATTTGTATATATCGCATTCGGCGATTTGTTGCGGGAGCGAAATGAGCACGGGGCAGCGACAGAATACCTGGAAAAGGGAATAGAACTGGGAAAGGAAGGTGCGCATCCCCATATTCTGATTATCGGTCACGTCTGGCTGTCCTTATTGCGGCAGGCTGAGGGGGATGAGGCTGGGAGCCACACAGCGTTGCAGTCTGCCCTTCTGGTTGGCCAACAACAACAGGTGAGCCGCTTTTGGCCGATACCGCATGCTGCCAGCTATCAGGCCCGCCTATGGATCGCTCAGGGTGATCTCATGGCAGTGGAGCGCTGGGCGCAGACGAATCCGGTAGAGCTTCCTGTGTCACATCTGTACGAAATTGATTACATCATCATGGCTCGTCTGCGAATCGCACAAGGCGATCTGGGGGGCGCCGAAGGTTTACTCTCCCACCTGCATGATGGAGCTGCAGCGGCAGAGCGTAATGGTAGCCTGATCGAGATCTTGGTCCTGCAAGCTATTACTTTCGCTGCCCAAAAGCGCAATGAAGAAGCTTTGTCCACACTAGCATATGCCCTAGGTCTGGCGGAAGGGCAAGGATATATCCGTATCTTTTTGGATGAAGGTCCTCCGATGGTTGAGCTACTGCATCAAGCGGTGGCTCAGAACCTACACGCTTCTTATGCAATGCACCTGTTGAATGCTCTGGGAGAGAAGTCGCCGGCCGCAGCGGCTTTGCAAGCACTTGTTGAGCCATTAAGCGAGCGCGAACTTGAAGTGCTACATCTGCTCTCTGAAGGGCTATCCAATGATGAGATCGCCAGGAAGTTATTTCTTTCCACAGGTACCGTAAAAGTACATCTTAAGCACATATATGGAAAACTCGCGGTTAATAGCCGTACGCAAGCCGTCGCGCGCGCTCGCGAACTGAATCTGCTCTAGTTCCCACACTCCTTCAACGAAATACCCCTCACGATACCACTTTTGGGAGACGACTCTATCCCAATGAATTGATATAGTGACCTTATATGAAAAGGAGAATCAATGACAGAGCAAAAAATAGAATTTCAGTCCAAAGTGATGGGTATAGTAAAGGGTATGTTCTCGGCAATTGGGATTGCCATCTTATACCTCATAATCGGCGTGGCGTTGGATTATGCATTGACGCAAATCATCTCTCAATATTTCATCCGCGAATGCTCAGAAGACTGCTATTTTGAACTATTTAATGCCATATTTTTTGCTGTTGCAGTGATGAGCGTTGCTGGTGGTATTTATGCCGGCATACGGATCCATAGACGATCCTATAAGAAGTAACCTGCTCAAACTCTGTTGATACCGTAATATCTAAATCGCCTGCATGGAGGGAATCAATATTCGTATTATGCGCAGTCAGGGCGAGAGTTTAACGCGTCATCAGATAAGTCATGAGCTTGCTGTAAAAGGTATTCTTGCCCATCCGCGATCCATGTCTCCAAGAATTGATTCTATAGTAATACCCCTCACTTCTCAACAAAATACCTCCTTCAATACCACTTTTGGGAGACGACAATACACCAGTGCGGGAATATAGTGCTTATATAAATTATGAAAAAGGAGAATACCATGAATACGATCACTTCCCCCGCTGATTACCCTGATCCCAAGGCTCCCGCATCGGAGACCGCCAGACAACCTGCTAAATATGCCTTCGCCTTGATCCTGGCTGGATGTGCTGGGATGTACCTGATTCTGCACCTCGGACTGACATGGCTGTATGGCAAGGTAGATGAGACTTGGGCAAGGATTAGCGTAACGGTCTTGATGCTGATTGTCGCTGTTATCTGCCAACGCTGGCTTTTCAAAGTGAGAACCGGCAAGGCGATTCGAATGCTGGGATACGGCTCCGTTCATCTTCGAGCCCTCCTTGTCGCAGCGATCATATCAGCCGTCATGTTGATTTTCTTTCCGATCTTCACCGTGGTTACTGGCGCACCTGTCAGCCTGATAAACGATTGGTTATGGCTTCTCCTGGGAATCGTCGTCGTTCAAGGCTTCGCCGAGGAGACCTTATTCCGTGGCTTTGTGTTCGGAGGTCTGCGGAAGCTCGGGTTTTCGTTCAGGCGAGCGGGTTTCGTCTCCATGGCGATCTTCGCCGTGGTGCACCTGGTTCTGTTTACTCAACTTTCCTTCATTGTCGGAGTTCTAGGGACGTTGCTGGCAGTGGTTATCGCATTTCCTATGGCATACCTTTTTGAACGCAGCAGTAACACGATCTGGGCACCTGTGCTCCTGCACGCCACCACCAGCGTGATCCGGCTGGTTGATATCCCGGAAGACTCCTACATGATAGCCGTTTCAGTCTGGTTTGGAATACAACTCACCGCGCCGTTCCTCGTCTATCTGTTTCTTGGCAGTTTGCTTAAAGCTTCGGATGAATAACAGGCTCAACTTATTTCTCTCGACACCGGCGAGTAGAAAAGCAACAGGGATCGCTATGAAAACATATCCATTCATCCGGCATAACGAAAAGTCATTAACTTGTCTGGCAAGGACCGGCGATCTGGATGCCTTCAACCAGCTTTTACTCCAGAACCAGGATATTGCTTACCATCATGCGTATGCCCTGCTCGGCGATCCAGCTTCGGCAGAGGATGCTGTTCAGGAAAGTTTCCTCAAGGCATTTCAAGCGATCAATGGGTTTCGCGGCGGCTCGTTCCGTGCATGGTTGCTGAAGATCGTCACTAATTCTGCCTACGACCAGTTGCGACGATCTCATCGTTATCCTACACAATCGCTGTTTCAAACGAACGAGAACGGTGAAGAATTGGAACCCGCAGCCTGGCTTGTTGACCCGGCCGCATCTGTGCAGGAAGTGGTGGAACAGAACGAGTTAACGAAGCAGATTTATGTGGTGCTGGATGCATTGCCTGTCGTATATCGCAGCGTAATCATGCTTATCGATCTTTTTGAGCTTGATTATAGGGAAGCTGCAGAAATATTGAGGGTTCCGATTGGGACTATCAAGAGCCGACTGGCGCGCGCAAGAATCCGCATGCAGGAAGGGCTGATGGGCAATGAAAATTTGGAGATAAATTTTCATCCTGTCAGAGAATCTTCGCTGAAACTTCTACCCGAATAAACAAGGAGTTGCATTATGAACAAAACTCAAAATAGAAAGAGACTGAACCGCCGTGATTTCCTAAAACTCTCAGCCATTGCCTGTGTAACCGCTGTGGGGGGGTATGCCCTGTCCGAATATGCCCCATGGCTGGATTATGACGGTCAGGCCAACTCCACCTTAAGACCTTTTGAGCAGAATACGACCGCAACCTTACGAATGCAAGAATTGGTCCGTTACGCCACACTCGCGGCAAACGGACACAATACCCAGCCTTGGAAGTTTGTTATTGGAGAAGGAGCCATCGAAATCCACCCGGACTATTCCCGCCGCCTTCCAGTGGTCGATCCGTTGGATCGTGAGCTTTGGATCAGTCTAGGCTGCGCGTTGGAAAATTTGTTGGTTGCCGCTCGATCAGTTGGATTTGCCCCTGAGGTAATCTACCCCGATTTGAAAGATTTTATTCAAATTCGTTTCACCAAGGATGTTCCGGACGCAAGTCCTTTGTTCGATGCGATACCGCAACGTCAAACTACCCGTTCAGAGTTCGATGGACGTTCTATCCAAGCCGTTGATCTTGACCAGGTGCAAACTTTGCCACTGGAACCAGGGGTAAGCCTGCGATATATGACTAACCCAACTGATCTGGAGACAATGCTGGAATACGTCAATCAGGGAAACCTGAGCCAATATACCAATGAAGCATTTCTCGACGAATTAATTGATTGGCTGCGCTTCAACAAGAAGGAAGCTCTGGCTTCGCTGGATGGTCTTTATACACGCGCTTCGGGAAACCCGGAGGTGCCCCGCTGGCTGGGTCAAATGTTTGTCGGTGGAACCAAACCCCAGCAGCAGGCAGATGCCGATGCCGCCAAACTTCGTAGCTCCTCAGGCGGAGTTGTGATTGCTTCAGAGTCGGATGACAAGACTGTCTGGGTCCGTACCGGACAGGTTTACGAGCGCGTGGCACTCAAATTGACCTCGTTGGATATCAAATCGGCATTCCTGAATCAGCCAATCGAGGTGGCAGACCTGCGAATGCAATTCCAGACTGCAATAGGGTTGGGCTCGTCCTTGCCGCAGCTACTGGTCCGCTTTGGGTATGCCGAAGCTATGCCGCGCTCGCTTCGCCGCCCTGTCGATGAAGTGATCGTGAATGGAGGTATATGGAAATGAATAAGATGAAAAAGACTGATCAGAGACAACCCATGGCCGTCTGGTTGAAACGAGGGTTGTTGGGTATCTTGATCCTGATCGTTGCTTTACCCTTAGCGGGATTTGCCTATCAGACTGTTGCTACCGAAATCGATCTGCGTAACTTTCCGGCGCCCGGTCAAATGGTCGAGATGGGGGGCTATCAATTGCACCTGCACTGTGCAGGTGCCGGCTCACCAACGGTCATCATGGAAAGCGGACTGGGCAGTACATCGCTCGATTGGAGTTTGGTACAGCCCGAATTGGCTCAGATCACGCGTGTCTGTGTGTATGACAGGGCGGGGCTTGGCTGGAGTGAGTTCCATCCTGCCGGCCCACCCCGTACTAGCCGGCAAATCGTGCAGGAACTGCATACCTTGTTGGCAAAGGCAGATGTCCCGGGTCCTTTCATCCTGGTGGGTCTTTCTGCTGGCGGCATGCATGTTCAAATGTATGCAAACCAGTACCCCGAGGATATACAAGGATTGGTCCTTGTTGACCCCACGCCTGCCCAATTCATGGCAGATCTCGCGGATCAGAAGTTCCAAGCTTTGCTCCCGGATCTGAACCAATTCGACCTGATCCAAAAACTTGAAGCGTTTGGGCTGCTGCGCTTGATCCCACTTCCCGGATCTGAAGTATTGGAGCAACTGCCGGCGGAACTTCAACAGGAAATCCACGCTTTGAGTGTAAGGACGGGAGTCGCTCGCGCCCTGTACGAAGAAGCTGCAGGGATTGAAGCCAGCATTCATCAGGTTGCATCACTGGAACCTTTACCAGCAGAAATTCCGATAACTATCATCTGGCATGGGATTCCCGTAGAACCAATCGAATTGGAGCCTTTGGCTGAGGCATCCTTAAGGGAGTTGACTGGGCAGTCTGAAAATGGCTTATTCATCATCGCAGAAAATAGCGGTCATTACGTTACCTTTGACCGTCCGGATATTGTCGTTACGGAGGTCAGCAATATAATCAAGATGATCCATATGATTTCCAAATAGCAATGAGATGGATTAAATTCAGCTGGGCGTGAAAGGTGTAAGAAATGGAACCAGAGAGAACTGTACTGTATCAAATTCGAATCAAAGGGCTCTTGGATCCAAGCTGGAATGATTGGTTTTCCCCACTCAAGATCTTTAATGAATCCAATGGCGAGACCACTTTAACTGGATCAGTCCAAGACCAAGCTGAATTGCATAGCCTGATCGACAAAGTATTCAATCTTAATTTGACTTTGTTGTCAGTCAATTGTTTGCTGGAGAGTTTTCAATGAATCCTGTTGTGTATCGCTCTAATTTAATAGGTCGTATTGAAATTTCATTTCGGGTGAATTACCCGGAGGCATACCATGTCTAATAAATTGCGTGTTGCTGTGAATGGCTTTGGGGTGATAGGTAAACGGATTGCGGATGCTGTTGCGGTCCAGAATGATATGGAAGTGATCGGTGTGGCCGATGTGGTTGGTGACTGGCGCATCAAGATCGCTGTTGAAAGAGGGTACCCGGTTTATGCTTCGACCATCCAAGCGGCCGAGCGGATGCGTGCTGCAGGTATCCCCATAAATGGCATACTGGAGGACCTGCTCGCACAGGTTGATATAGTTACCGATGCAACGCCAAAGAAAGTCGCGGCGACTAACTTCGAAAAGTACAAGAAAGCTGGTGTCAAATCGATTTTTCAAGGTGGCGAAAAACATGACTTAACCGGTCACTCTTTCGTGGCACAGGCAAATTACGAAACAGCGATTGGGCGGGACGCGACTCGCGTTGTCTCATGCAATACCACTAGCATCGTTCGTACATTGGGCGCACTCAAGAATGCCGGGTTGCTTAAAAGAGCGCGTGGTGTTCTCATTCGCCGTGCAACTGACCCATGGGAATCTGACCACGGCGGGATCATGAATACCGTTGTGCCAGAGATGACCATCCCATCTCATCAAGGTCCTGACGCCCAGACGGTTATTCCGGATCTCGACGTGTTAACCACAGCTGTCGTAGCGGCTCATACCACCAGCCACCTTCACGCGTGGTGTGTGGAACTTACTCGCCCGGCAACCAAAGAAGAAATCGTGGCCGCTTTCATGCTGTACCACGTATCGCATTCTTGCGCGCAAGCGATGGGGTAGTGGCACTCAACAGCACACTGGAGATGATGGCTGATTTAGGGCGTCCCCGCAGTGATATGTGGGAAGTCGGGCTCTGGGTAGATAGCCTGACCGTAAAGCATAGTGAACTCTTTTACAACTACCAAGTCTACAATCAAGCGATCGTGGTGCCTGAAACTATTGATGCAATTCGCGCATTGACCGGCATCGAACAGGATGGTTTACGGTCTATTGCCAAGACGGATAAGGCGATGGGAATTGTGCGCGATTTTTTTGACTTGTGAGCACTTAATAGGCAGGAAATGGGATTAAATATGGATACAATCAGAAATTGTAAAACACCCAATCCGATCGTCCGCAGATTTTCCCACATGCCCATGAGAATCACAGCCAAACCTGTTACCACCTGCTGCCAGGATGCCGTACATGCGGCGGTGGTTTCCACGTTGGGTTGCCAGGAAAACGCTTCCAATAATGGCCCCGACCCCATACGTGGACAGGATCAAGCCCAATGTTTTTTCACTTTCAAAACTCAACACCAGTGGGGTGATTAACGAGTAAGCCATCCACGGCAGGAGGAACATAGTCAGCGTTAACAGACTGATGAATTTGACGAAAGCAGGGTGCTGCTGTTTGCCAGGCTTCTTGAAGAGAGGGATGGATTGTGGAAAATAGGAACAGTGCGGATTATATGGAGTTTGTGGAAACTGTCAAAGTACATAGGAGGCAGATAATACCCTTCTGCAACCTGAAAACATGCCCCTATTCCCTACGGGCGAAATATAAGCAAAACACCACGCCGATATGGCGCGGTGTTGGAGGAATCAGCTTACTCTGTTAGGCTGATTATGGAATGACCAATTCCCACATATCATCGAAGGTATAGCCGGATATTCCACCATAAAGGATAATGCTGTTCCTGACGGGATCATGGAACATCATGTAGGCATCACGCACGGAGGGAGCCGGGTCGGGATGCAGTTCCTGCCAGGTGTTGCCACCCAGAATCCAGGTATCTTCGAGTTGCACACCATTGTTCACTCCACCAAAGACCAGCAACTTCCCACCCAGAGGATCGATGGCAGCCTGAACGCCCAGGCGTGGCGGCAGGGTGAACGCGATGTCTGTTTCCAGCCACTGATCATTCTCCCAGGCAAGTACCTGGTTGTAATTGAAGAGTAGTGTTTGGCCACGAACCGGATCGTAGACGGTATTGGGATTGGTAATGATCAGACTCGTCGGCATGTATCCGAGATATTTCCATTCCTTACCATTCCATTCCCACATGTCATCGATCATGATCGGCGTCTGGTCTTCATAGGAAAAGTAAAATCCGCCAGTCAGGATAACGGTCTCGCGGGCGGGGTCATAAAATAACTGCCCGCCGCGCCGGCCTTGGGGAGACGAGTCTACAAGAATTTCTTTCCAATCTGTACCATCCCAAATCCAGGTGTCTGAGAACACGTACTTCCCGCTTTTATCCTCCCCGCCAAACATTACCACAACGCCCCGTTTTTCATCATACGCCATCATGTGACCTGCGCGCGGAAGCGGGACTGTCTCGGGATGCATTTCGATCCAGTCGCTGCCTTCCCATTCCCAGGTGCTGTTTTCATACAGGAATTTTCCGCCCAGCCAATCTGAGATCCCGCCGAACATGACAATTCGTTGCCGGGCCAGATCGTGGGCAATTCCAGCATTCGCGCGTCGTCCCGGGGAATGATCGGGCTGCAAACGGACCCAGCCCCCGCGCTCCCCGAAAGCCGATGCCAGGACGGCGGCAATGAGGAGCACACTCCACAAGATCGTCAGGATCGGTTTTAGTTTGGCAGTCCATCCATTCGGCGCTGGGTTGGAACGCAACAGCATTTGTACCAGCAGAATACCCAGGATCAAACCGGTGCTCGCATGAATCCAGACCTGATTCGAGAGAGAGAGACCCATACCAGCGAACTTCCAGATCCCCCAGGAAAGGATATGCGCCAGATGAACCAGGCTGAACACCATCCAAAGCAGTAAAGCCAGCGATCGGGTCAGAATGGATAACAGGAGCCAGACCAGGAGCAGGTAGGCAAGACCCGCCAGAAGGTATGGAAGAATGCCGGCGGACAATACATCCTGAATGGCTGGCAGACTGCTGGTCGCCCGACTGGCATCGATCCAGTATGCGCCAGATTGACCAAGCAAGATGACCATCCAATCAGTGTAGACCAGAATCAGCGCGGCAGCGATCAGGCTGGAGGGCAGGTAGGGTGCTGACACTACCCGTAGGCTGGAGGCAGACACACGTCGTCGCAGGGTTTCGATGATCTTATTCATGGGTTGGTTTCTCCCGGAAATTTGAATTCCCACATATCACTATAAATGCGGCGGTTGGCTTCACCGCCATACATGATGATGCTATGGCGAATGGGGTCATAAAACGCAGCAGATCGCGTCCGCGGTTGCGGGGCACCGTCAATCTTTAATGGTCTCCAGGCATTCCCTTCCAAGATCCAGGTGTCATTGAGAAAAAGGTCAAAATCGACCGTCCCGCCAAATAAAACGCTGGCTTGTCTTTCGGGGTCATACACAAACACGGCTTCATTACGCAGGGGTGGTTGAAGAAGCAGATCCAATTTAGACCAGGCTTTTGCCTCCCAGACCCAGGTTCCGCCATAATCACCGGGCATGAAACTGATTGAACGATCCTGCTCCGGCAGGTGAATCAAGGGGGCGTTAAATATTCCGGGTGAAGATGTATCAATGG
>JACZJB010000116.1 GCA_014860805.1 Anaerolineales bacterium | reverse complement strand
CAGGCCGGCGAAAGCTACCTGAAAGATCAGGAAGGAACAGGAATTGGCCTTGCGCTGACCAAAGAGCTCGTGGAACTGCACTACGGACAAATCTCGGTGGAAAGCTCTCAGGGTAAGGGAACAACTTTCACCCTAATACTGCCTTTGGGAAACGAACACCTGAAACCGGAGGAAATGGTGACTGAAAGCGCGTATGATGCAGTCATCCCAGCAACATCGGACAATGGTCTAAACTTATCATTGCCTTTTGTCCCTCCCGAAGTTGATTATCGCCCCCATGCCGACGAAAACAACCTGACTGATCACCTGGAAAACCTCGAAGAGATCACTCAACCATTGGTGCTGATTGTGGAGGATAATGATGACCTGCGCGCCTACATCCGGTCATATCTCGACCACGACTACATCGTTTCTGAAGCTTTCGACGGAGAGCAGGGGTTGCAAAAAGCCATCGAAAAAATTCCTGATTTGATCATTAGTGACGTGATGATGCCCAAAATGGACGGCATTCAAATGTGTAGCAAACTCAAAACCGACGAATGCACCAGCCATATCCCGGTGATCCTGCTCACTGCCAAAGCAGCCATTGAAGACCGCATCGAAGGGCTGGAGACCGGCGCCGACGACTTCATCACCAAGCCCTTCGACCCGCATGAGCTGTTGGTCAGGATCAAAAACCTGATTCTTCAGCGGGCTAAACTCCGCGATTATTACCTGAAACAGCTCACTGCCGGAAAGGAGCAGGAGGCGCCGGTGCTATCACTCGACCAGCAATTCCTCGAAAAGGCGCATCGCATTGTGAAAGAAAACATGACAGAGTTCAACTTCAGCGTTGAAGCATTTGCAGGGGAAATGGCGATGAGCAGGGTACAGCTTCACCGAAAGATCAAGGCTTTGCTCAACCAAACAGACACTGAGTTTATTCGCAATTTGCGGTTGATGCGCGCTGCATCATTGATCAAAGCAGGGAAGGGGAATATCACCGAAATCGCCTTCGAGGTGGGCTTCAACAACCTATCATGGTTTGCCAGGTGTTTCCAGGAATACTTTGGAGAAAATCCGTCAGCATTTGCTTCACGGCATGGCAAACCCTGATGCCTTGCAACCGGTTTAACCTGCCGACCTGAATACCCTTCGAAATCACTTAATTGTTTTGGTTTCACGCAAAGTACGCAAAGAAACCGCAAAGCGCGCAAAGAAACCATTAATGAAAAATCACCAATCCCGGTTAGCATAACAGGTAAAATTCAGGTTAAGATCAGCCGCAATTTCAACCTTAGTTTTCTTTCAATACGCTGCAAACCCCCCAATTTCATTAAAGATGTAACGACAGTGTTAAAGATTGAAACGACAGTGTTAGCATTTCCCCTCCCTCCGGTTGTAATTTTGCAGGGAACATTTTTTATTCACCTAAAAACACAACCGTTATGAAAAAGAAATTGATTTCCATTGCAATTGTTATGGCATGTTCGGTGTCATTGATTGCACAGCCGCAACTCGCCTTCGTTGCCAATCCGGCAAACCCCGTTCTCGAGCATGGCGCTCCCGGCTCCTGGGATGCAGGG
>JACZJB010000115.1 GCA_014860805.1 Anaerolineales bacterium | reverse complement strand
ACCTTACAGCAGTGCTTACGGGAACAGGTCTGGGGCAGGTAACTGGTTCCGAAGGAACTGGTTATGGTGCAACTGGTCTACCCATTCTTTCATTGGGCGTTGTTACCACGGGCGCTGCACAAGGCAGGTTGGAACTGGATCCATCGCTTCAACAGCCCTACTTCCTGATTCCGTCCGAGACACAGCGACCACGCCTGGTGTGTCAAATGTTGCTGCAGGATGTTGTAGTAATGAAATTGGGAAGTTTCTCGTTGATTCCATCTGGAACGGTGACCACCCAGCCTGCTGCGACGGATCCCGAAGCACAGCAACAAGCTCCCGCCGCTCCCGATATCGTCACCCTGATTGTTACCCCGCAAGATTCCATTACCTTATCTTATTTAATGTATACCAACGCTCAACTCTCCTTAACATTGAGAAACCCGAGTGACTTGGCTCGTCAGGCAACAGAGGCTTCCACATTGCAATTCCTTTTGAGCCAATACAACATCCCTGTGCCCGCGAAACTTCCGTATGCAATGCAGCCCGCATTGTCCACGCTCGTATCCCCGTTCCTCACGAACGATACAGTTACGGTTCCGCCTCAATAACACATGACAACTCATTGATTGGATATGGTGTATGGCTGCAGATAAAATTCGGGTTCTTATTGTTGATGATATTGCTGAAACGCGAGAGAATGTGCGCAAGCTATTGCAGTTTGAGTCCGATGTGGACGTGGCAGGTGCCGCGCGCTCGGGACGGGAAGGCATTCAACTCGCGCAGGAATTGGACCCCGATGTCATTTTGATGGATATCAACATGCCTGATATTGACGGCATAACGGCTACAGAAGAGATTCGTCAAAAATCACCGCATATTCAAGTTGTGATCCTGTCTGTGCAGGGTGACCAGAATTACATGCGCCGGGCTATGTTAGCCGGCGCAAGGGATTTTCTCACAAAGCCGCCCATGGGGGATGAGTTGATCTCAGCCATACGGCGGGCGGGCGAAATGGCACACGCAGAACGCGCAAAAGGAGCCAAGCAGCTAGGCGCCTCTTCCGGGGCTGGGGCAGCGGCTTCCATGGCAAATTTTTCCCAGCCGACGAAGGGAAAGATTATTACGGTGTATAGTCCCAAGGGCGGTACGGGTTGTACAACAATCGCTGTCAATCTGGCTGTTGCGTTGAACAATGAAGATACTCGCACAGTTCTGGTGGATGCAAATTTGCAATTTGGCGATGTTGCGGTTTTCTTGAACGAGCAAGGTAAAAATACAGTACTCGAACTTGCTCCCCGTGTCGATGAGCTTGAACCAGATGTTATTGAAGATATATTGATAAAACATGAAGCGTCTGGGGTTCGAATCCTTGCTGCTCCTCAACGTCCTGAACAAGCTGAAAAGGTCAGTTCTGATCAGTTTTCCAAAGTGCTTCAATTTTTACAGGGATTGTATGCGTATGTTGTCGTTGACACCTCCCCGATTTTGACTGATGTGATTCTTTCCACGATTGATATCACGGATGTGATTGTGCTGGTGACGACGCAGGAGATTCCTTCTATAAAAAATGCCCGTTTGGTTTTGGATCTGTTCAAAACCATGGGAGTCAATAAAGACCGCGTCGTATTTGCGATGAATCGCTATGATAAGCGGATTGCGATTACACCCGACCGGGTTAGTGAAAATTTAAAGCATGAGATTTCAGTTACTATCCCGCTTGATGAAAAAGTTGTAATTACAGCGGTTAATCGCGGTGTGCCATTTATGTTGGACGCCGGCAAATTGCAGCCTGTTGGGAGAGGCATTTTTTCCCTGGCTGAAGCGATCCGTGCACGACTGAGTGTTTTAGAAGTTGAGAATGATGCTGCCATTAAGCGTTAAGGAGATTTATTATGTCGTTACTTCGACGTATTGAAAAAGGTCAGGGTGGGGCTCAGGAGGGAGGCACTCCGTCACCTGCGCCACAACAGCCGTCAGGTAGCGGGGGAGGCGGGCAGAGCGGTGGTGGAGGCGGCGATTCGTCCCGTTTGTCTTCTTTGCAGGCCAGACGAGTCAGCGCTCCGATAACATCCCCGCAGGCGGGCTCGTATTTTGATTTAAAAACACGCGTACAAAACAAGCTGCTTGCTGAGATCGACCCCTCGATGGATGTCTCCCGAACTGATGAGGTTCGCCGCACCATTCAGGGGTTGTTCGAGCAAATTCTTGTGGAAGAGAATATCGTTCTTTCGAGACCCGAACGGGCTCGTTTGTTTGAACAAATTTCCGCTGAGATTTTGGGACTTGGTCCCTTGCAAGCGCTTTTGGAAGATGACACCATTACAGAAATCATGGTGAATGGTCCAAAGAATATTTATATTGAGCGTAAGGGAAAGCTCCATCGTGTCCCTGTAACTTTTGAGAGCAATGAGCATTTGATGCGTATTATCGACCGTATCGTTGCGCCTTTGGGTCGTCGTATCGACGAGTCCAGCCCTTATGTTGATGCTCGTTTGCAGGACGGCTCCCGCGTAAATGCTGTCATTCCTCCCATTTCCCTGGTTGGGCCGGTACTGACGATTCGTAAATTTTCAAAAAACCCGATTACAGTTGAGCAAATGATCCAGTTTGGATCACTGACAAATGAATCGGTTCAATTCTTGAAGGCTTGTGTGGAATCTCGATTGAATATCGTTATTTCCGGCGGTACAGGTTCCGGAAAAACGACTCTTTTGAATGTGCTTTCAAGCTTTATCCCATCTGATGAGCGTATTTTGACAATTGAAAACGCGGCAGAACTTCAATTGCGACAGGAGCATGTGGTTACACTCGAATCCCGCCCGCCCAATATTGAAGGCCGGGGTGAAATCACCATTCGTGACCTCGTAATTAATGCCCTTCGTATGCGCCCAGAAAGAATTATTGTTGGAGAGTGCCGTGGCGGTGAAACCCTCGACATGTTGCAGGCGATGAACACAGGTCACGACGGTTCCATGACAACCGCGCACGCCAACTCTCCTCGCGATGCAATATCCCGTATTGAAACCATGTGTCTCATGGCGGGCATGGATCTTCCCATTCGGGCCATTCGTGAGCAGATCGCTGGCGCTGTGGATGTGATCTGTCAACAGGAACGTATGCGCGATGGTACACGTAAAGTAACCACGATCGCTGAGGTAAGCGGCATGGAAGGCGACGTTATTACCATGACCGATATTTTTGTGTTCGAACAAACCGGCATGGAGAACGGCAGGATTGTTGGGCGTCTTAGACCAACAGGGCTGCGCCCCAAGTTTATGGATAAGATCGAGGCGGCCGGTATCCACCTGCCTCCGTCCATTTTTGGTATCGGCGAACGTCGCAGGTATTAAATATTCAATGCCAAGTAAGATGGATTTAACTTAAGGAATAAAATGACCTGGATCATTATCATTGGCGGCTTAATCCTGATTGTTATCTTGATTGTTGGCGTTGTTGTGTCTTCAAATAGCGAAAGAGCCATGGTTGAAGAACGCCTAAGTCAATATCTGGCTGATGATAATCAGGATATAGATCGTGAAGCTCAGCGTTCCATACTTACCGACTGGGTTTCAAAGAGGGTGGAAAAAACCTCTTTCGGGGATCGTGTTGCGCGCGAATTGGCGCGGGCGGATTTGAAATTCAAAGTTGCTGAATATTTTGCTTTGATCTTTATTGCCATGGTGGTGGCCGGTCTTTTGGCCTGGCTGATTGGAAACCGACACCCTGTATCGGCGTTGATTGGAGCCGTTGGCGGTGCGTTTGCTCCGCGATTCTATATAAAACAGCAACAAAGACAACGTCTG
Organism: Anaerolineales bacterium; assembly: GCA_014860805.1. Lineage (GTDB taxonomy): Bacteria > Chloroflexota > Anaerolineae > Anaerolineales > Villigracilaceae > Villigracilis. The sequence goes on along the minus strand of JACZJB010000115.1, from coordinate 8,725 downwards.
CAAAAATTCAACGATCAGTTATCTGACATGCTTAACCTTATGGTTAATGGTTTGCGGGCCGGGTATTCGACCATGCAGGCGATGGAGGCGATCAGCAAGGAACTGCCGTCTCCCATCAGCGATGAATTTCGCCGCGTGGTTCAGGAAATGCAAATCGGTATTCCAATGGAAACGGCTCTCGAAAATCTTCTACGGCGCATTCCAAGCGAGGATTTGGATTTTGTGGTCACGGCCATAAATGTGCAGCGCGAGGTTGGCGGTAATCTATCTGAAATTCTTGATAACATTTCCTTTACCATTCGTGAGCGCGTCCGCATTAAGGGCGAGGTCCGTGTGCTTACATCTCAAGTACGCACATCAGGGTCTGTGCTTTCTTTGATCCCTTTCTTCCTTACACTTATCCTTTGGTTCCTTAATCCTGATTACCTGCTGTCTGTAACGGAGGGCGGACCATTGTGTACGGCAGCGATTATTTGTACGGTTCTTGGTTTGATCGGTTCAAGTTACTTTATCATGATGCGTATCGCAGATATCGAGGTGTAATATGACAGGTACGATTATTGCCATCATTGTGGCGCTTGCAATTATTGGTGGCGCCGCTCTTCTGATTGTGGTGGGGATGCGTTACGCGAGACAGGGACAGGAAAATGAGATGGATGTGGTCATGTCCCGCCTTGCTGAAGCGACACAAAGAGGAGAGTCTGTTTCCCTTGAAGATATTGAATTGCAGCAACCGTTTGTACAGCGCGTTGTAGTTCCGATCATAAAAAAACTCGGTGAAATTTCGACACGTTTTACTCCTCAGAAGTTGCTTCAGGAAACTACATTAAAACTGGAATTGGCCGGAAACCCAGGTCGGATTGACGCTTCGACATTCTTGGCGACTCGTTTTGTCGGTGCTGCCGTATTTGGCGGTCTTCTACTCTTGATTTCCACTCTGCCGACAGTTAACTGGCCTTTTGCGAGGGTTGTTTTGGTCGTAGCCATATTTACTGCTTTGGGCTTTTTCTTCCCTCAATTGTGGCTACAAAGCCGAATTAATGGGCGCCAGAACGAGGTACGCAAGGCTATGCCGGATGCGCTTGACCTATTAACAATTTGCGTGGAAGCAGGGCTTGGCTTTGATGCGGCAATGTCAAAAGTGAGTGAAAAGTGGGAGAATGAACTCTCGATCATGTTTGGGCGTGCTATTCGTGAGGTTCAATTGGGCAAGACCCAGCGCGAGGCGTTGCGCGATATGGCAGATCGTATTGGGCTGCCGGAGTTGACGAGCTTTGTTGCGGCGGTCATCCAGAGTCAAATCCTTGGTGTCAGTTTGGCGAAAGTTCTGCGTATTCAGTCCGATCAAATGCGCGTGAAGCGACGCCAGTTTGCAGAGGAGTTGGCGCATAAAGCTCCGGTAAAAATGATCATCCCAATGGCGCTTTTGACCTTCCCGTCCATTATGATTATTTTAATGGCGCCCGCTGCCTTCCAGATCGCTGGTGCATTTGGGCCGTTTTTAGGTAGATAAATAAAAATATAAAAATAAGCACAAATTTAGGGGCTGTTTTATGAATTGGAACTATTTAGTCTATCATTCGTTTTGGAAGATGCTCGATCTTCTCTTTCCTCCGGTTTGCGGAGGGTGCGGCAAGCAGGGTTCCAGCTGGTGTGCGGACTGCCAAAATCGAGTGAATATTTTAGAAGGAATTTTATGTGAAATATGCGGCTTGCCGCAGGATAAGCCGGGGGTCTGCCCAACTTGTCTTGCTGAGAAGCCGCATTTTCGTGCATTAAGAGCGTGGGCTGTTTTTTCTGATCCCGTCCAACCTGCATTGCATAGATTGAAATACCGAAGGGACGTTTCAATGGGAGATGCTTTTGCCGCCCAGATGGCACCTTTTGTCAAAACGTTGAATTGGCAGATCGATTTGGTGATTCCAATTCCGTTAGGTCGGCAAAGATTGAAGGAACGGGGATATAATCAAGTTGGAATGATCGCAAAGCCGCTGGCCTTGGCACTGGGTATGCGATACGCACCGAACGGATTGATGCGGCGTAAAGAGACGCGCTCTCAGGTGGGGTTGACCAGGAACGAGCGCAAGGCAAATGTGCGGAATGCGTTCAAAGCTGGGACGGGGGTAAACGGGAAATCAGTTCTGATTATGGATGACGTATCTACTACTGGATCGACCCTGTCCGCTGGTGCAGAGGCGTTGTACTCTGCTGGAGCCAGGGACGTGTATGCGTTGACAGTCGCACGCGCATTGCCGCAACATGGATTGATGCATGCGTAGCGTTTGGAGCAAGTGACTAGACATCCCAATAAAGGAGGACCTATGTCCAACAAAGTGGAAGTTCAGACACGCAACATCCGTTTGACCGAAAAGATCGAGGAATACGTCAATAAAAAAGCTGGTAATCTCGATCATTACCTGCCTGCAATTGACGAGGCTCGCGTGGAGTTGGCTCACCACAAAGCCGCGCGTGATGCCAAGGATCGGAATGTGGCGCAGATCACCGTTTTTGGCAAGGGCTTTACCTTGCGGACGGAAGTACGCGCAGATGAGGCTCTTGCTGCATTTGATCAGGCGCTGGATAACATGCAGCGTCAGATCGAAAGGCACAAGGGCAAGCATTATCGTGGACGTGGTGACGGGCGCTCTGCTGCGGAAGTGGCGGACGAGATTATCGATGAAGAGACTGGCGAGCTTGCGCCGCTGTTTGCCAAGCGAAAGAAATTCGTGTTGTATCCGATGAGTGAAGATGAGGCTGTCGTTCAGATGCGCAATCTGGGGCACGATAACTTCTTCGTCTTTTACAATGCGGAGACAAGCAAGATCAATGTGTTGTACCGCCGTCGTAATGGAAGTTATGGGTTGATCGAACCTGAACTGGGTTAGTTAATTACAAAAAACACGGGCTGAGATTCTCAGCCTGTGTTTTTTGTTTTCTTGAATCTTAATTCGAGGGCTAGAAAACTTGTTGCAAGAATGACCCACGCGATGATTTGATTTCGGTTCAGGCTGTCGAAAATAAAAACGCTGTCGCCTCGGAACGCTTCGATGAAAAGATGGGATGCCGCTGTAAGCGCGGAAAAAGTGAGGAAGAGAATGCCCGGGCGCGGACTCTGTTTTTGGAACCAAAGCAGCCCGAAGATTAAGAGCGAAGCGAGAGTCTCGTAGATTTGAGTCGGGTGGCGGGCGGCGTTCCACAAATCAATCCCCCAAGGCAGGCTGGTCTCTTTCCCGAATGCGGTGCCAGCCGCGAGATGACTTAATCCGATCCCAATCGTGAGGATGGAAAAGAATGGAGTTAGCGCGTCGAGTGTATGCCAGAGGGAGAGATTGCGGCGTTGTCCGTAGATCAGGGCGACAATGAATGCGACCGCAGCTGCGCCGATGGGATCAAAGATATCGGGGTTGATAGAGATGATACCTGACGGACTTTTGAGGAAGATGGAGATGTTTTGCAGGACGAAGGAAATCCTGCCGCCAATGACAAAAGCCAGCAGACCATAAAAGGTGATGTTGTTTAATTCATCTTTGCTGATGCCGTGACGTTCGGCTCGTTTTTCAGCGAGGGTGAGACCGATCCATGCGGCGGCGACAAGCAGGATCATGTGACGGGGAGGGGAGAAGAGGTTACGGAATAATGTGAGCATATTATTTGAGCGCTTCTTCGATGCGGGCACGCAGCAGAGCTTCGGACATGGGGCCGCCAATGACAACCTCGGTGATGATGCCAAGGCGGTTGATAAAATAGGAAGATGGCAGGGAGCGGACTTGATACATTCTGCTTACCTCGCCTACCTCGTCAAGCAGAATGGGAAAGGTGAGGCTGTATTCTGATGTGAAGATGGGGATTTCAAGCGCGCTGTCTTGGATGGTGCTGTTGACTGCCAGAACGACAAATCCCTGATCTTTATATTCATTGTACATTTTTTGGATGGCGGGCATTTCTGCGCGGCAAGGCGGGCACCAGGTTGCCCAAAGATTGACGAGTACGGCATTGCCTTTGAGTTCAGACAATGTGTATGTTTCACCTTGCGGAGTTTTTAGGCTGAAGTCTGGCGCGGTGAAACCTGCCTGCGGAGCGGCCGTATTTACCGTGGGTGTATCTGTTGGCGCGGCATTGAGAAAGATCCACGCTGCGCCTGCGATGAGGACGAGGATGTAGAGAGTAATCCTTTGGGACTGGGTCATTTTTGGGGTGATTGCCTTAATTGGAAGTAAAATAGAAACTGTTTCCTGTTTCTGTTGGTTTTATATCCTCATATCTTACTATGTTTTTTACAGATACCATTTACGTAGGCATCGATACCGCTTCAGGCCGTAAGACTTTTACTTACGCGGCGCTGGATCGTGACTTGAATCTCATCGCTCTTGCCGATGCTGAATTGGAAGAGGTGATAACCTTCCTCGCCGCGCAGAAATCTGCGACAGTGGCGATCAACGCACCCTCAGGAGTCAACCGCGGGCTGGTACGCGCGAAGATCAAAAAGGAGATGCTGGCGAAGCAACAAGTCCGTGGTGCGGAATACCGTATGGCGGAATTTGTTTTGCGTGAACATGGCATTGCCGTTTCCGGCACGCCCGCAAATGCCGCCCTTTGCCCCGCATGGATGCAGGTCGGCTTTGAGTTGTATCGCAAACTGGGAAAGTTGGGATATAAGAAATTTCCCGATGCAGAGTCGCCTTATAAAATTTTGGAAACGCATCCACAAGCGGGATATTGTGTTCTGCTGAATGATACGCCTCTGCCCAAGCCGACAATTGAGGGGCGTTTGCAGAGACAGTTGCTTCTCTATGAGAATGGTCTGCGCATCAAAGACCCGATGGATTTTTTTGAAGAGATCACCCGCCATAAAATGATGAAAGGCATCTGGCCTGTTGAATTGTTATACCAGCCTGAACAATTGGACGCTCTGGTCGCAGCATTTACTGCGTGGCGCGCCGTCCATAAACCTGAACAGGTCATTTCCATTGGTGATGAAAAAGAAGGAATGATATTTCTACCCGAAAGAGACCTGAAAGAAAAATATTAAGCGAATGGTAAAATAACCCCCATGACAACTGAAAATCTACAAACACGCGCGATCAATGCACTTCGATTTCTTTCCGCGGACGGCGTTCAAAAGGCAAACTCTGGTCACCCTGGTCTGCCAATGGGCGGAGCCGCGATGGCGTACACGATTTGGACTCGACACCTGCGACATAACCCGCGCAACCCAAAGTGGGCGGGACGTGACCGCTTCATCCTTTCGGGCGGGCATGGTTCCATGCTCCTGTACTCTTTGCTGCATCTGACGGGGTATGACCTGCCGCTCGATGAACTGAAAAATTTCCGTCAATGGGGCAGCCTCACCCCCGGGCACCCTGAGTATGGACTGACCCCCGGTGTGGAATTGACCACTGGTCCGCTAGGGCAGGGATTCTCTTCTGGTGTGGGTATGGCGATTGCCGCCTCTCATCTCGCGGCCACATTCAACCAGCGCGGACATGAGATCATTGACCCGTTCATCTATGCCATCGTCACAGACGGTGACTTGATGGAAGGTGTTGCATCTGAAGCTGCCTCGCTTGCAGGACATTTGTCCCTTGGCCGTTTGATCTATCTTTATGATGACAACCATATTTCAATCGATGGCTCCACTGATCTTGCCTTCACTGAAGACCGTGCCGCCCGCTTCAGTTCTTATGGCTGGCAGGTCTTGCGCGTGGAAGATGGCAACGATGTAGAAGCAATTGACAGAGCCATTCAGGAAGCGAAACTCGATCCGCGCCCGTCCATTATTATGTGCCGCACTATCATTGGGTTTGGCGCTCCGAATCGACAGGGTACATCGAAGGCGCATGGCGAACCTTTGGGTGACGAAGAACTCAACGCCGCGAAGGATAATTTGGGATGGCCGAAGGAACCGCGTTTCTTCATCCCTGACGATGTGCTTGAGTTCTACCGCAAAGCCGTGGATAAAGGTCGCGAATTGGAATATGACTGGAAGATGAAGTTTGAAGCGTATTCCCGCTTGTACCCTGCGCTGGGTTCTGAGTTACAGCGCCGCTTAAAAGGAGAACTTCCCGAAGGCTGGGAATCTACACTGCCGACCTTCCCTGTGGATGCGAAAGGAATGGCGACCCGCGCAGCATCTGGCAAGGTGATCAACGCTCTCGCCCCGAAACTTCCCGAACTTATCGGCGGCTCTGCGGATCTGGCTCCCTCGAACAACACAAAAATTGACGGAAGTCCTGCCTTCCAAAAAGGTTCTTATGAAGGGAGAAATTTCCATTTCGGCGTGCGTGAACATGCCATGGGCTCCGCGCTCAATGGCATGGCTGTTTTTGGCGGTGTAATTCCGTACGGTGCCACATTCCTTGTTTTTGCAGATTACATGCGTGCGGCTGTCCGTTTGGCAGCTTTGTCACATTATCCATCTATTTTTATTTTCACGCATGATAGCGTTGGTCTCGGTGAGGATGGCCCCACCCATCAGCCCGTGGAGCATTTGATGTCGTTGCGCTTGATCCCAAATCTTGTGGTCATTCGTCCAGCAGATGCGAACGAAACGGCCGCCGCGTGGAAAGTTGCCATCGAGCGCAGGAATGGCCCCACCGTATTGGCATTGACCCGCCAAAACCTGCCGACCTTGGAATCGTCCGCGCAAGTTGAAAAAGGCGCGTATGTGTTGAAGGATTTTGGCACACCAGAAATGATATTGATGGCTTCGGGTTCTGAAGTCAGCCTCATTCTTGAGGCCGCGCAAAAACTTGCGGACGAAGGCAGGGGTGTGCGCGTGGTTTCTTTCCCGAGTTGGGAATTGTTCGAGAAACAGGACGAAGCCTATCGAGAGTCAGTGTTGCCGAAAAACCTCCAGAAGAGACTCGCTGTCGAAGCGGGAGCAGGCACGGGCTGGGAACGATACGCAAAGTCCAGTATCAGCATCGAACGTTACGGTGCGTCCGCTCCAGCGAAGATCATTTTTGAAAAGCTTGGGTTCACGGTTGAGAATGTAGTTGCAAAAGCAAAAGGACTTTAGTAAAGCACACCTGGCAAGTTTTAGAAACCTGTCAGGTCTTTGGAGAATTAATGAAAATTGCAGTTGGTTGTGACCATGGCGGCTTCCCGCTAAAGGATGTGGTGCTTGAAGCCGTGCGGACCGCAGGACACGAAGTGATCGATGTAGGGACATTTAGCGCAGACGATGTGGATTTTCCAGATTTTGTAAAAAAAGTCGGCGAGGAGATTCAATCGGGTTTGGCAGAGCGCGGAATTATAATTTGCGGTTCGGGTATTGGCGCGGCGATTGCGGCGAATAAAATGAAAGGCATCTACGCCTCGATCTGCCACGATACGTATTCCGCCGCGCAGGGCGTCCAACACGATGCCATGAATGTTTTATGTTTGGGCGGGCGTGTGATCGGTCCTGAACTGGTGAAAGTGCTTGTTCCTGCGTTCTTGAACGCCCGCTATCTTGGTGTTGATAAAGATGGGGAGCGTTTTGCAAGAAGAGTGAACAAGATCAAAGCAATGGAAGAATAATGACCTGTGATGCGTGATGCGTAAAATGCGCATCACGCATTTCGTATTGCGCAATAAGAATTTTCAAGGAGTTTATCTTTATTATGTCCGAATCAATCAAGAAATTAACGAATCTCGGCCAGTCACTCTGGTACGACAACATTCAGAGAAAATTGCTCGAAACGGGCGAACTCAAAGCCATGATCGAGCGCGGTGATATTCGCGGTGTGACGTCCAACCCGACCATTTTCCAAAATGCAATTGCAAAGACAAATGACTACGATGCCGCATTGATCCCGCTTGCGTGGGCTGGAAAAAATGCCGAAGAAATTTTCTGGCAGCTTGCCGTTGAAGACATCCAACGGGCTTGCGACCTCTTCCGTCCGCTCTATGATGAGACCAAGGGCGGTGATGGCTACGTGAGTCTTGAGGTCAGTCCGTACCTTGCGAACGACACCGCAGGCACAACCAAACAAGCCAGGGAACTTTGGGATCGTGTAAGCCGCCCCAACCTGATGGTGAAAATTCCTGCCACCAAGGAGGGCATTCCTGCCATCCGAGCGAGCATTGCCGCGGGCATCAATGTCAACGTCACGCTCATTTTTGCGCTTGACCGTTACGCCGCCGTCATGGATGCTTATCTCGCAGGGCTTGAAGACCGCGTTGCCGAAAATCTGCCTATTCAACAGATCGCTTCGGTTGCGTCATTTTTCGTTTCGCGTGTTGATACAAAAATTGATCCGCGGCTTCCAGCGGATTCTCCCTTGCACGGCAAGGCTGCCATTGCAAATGCAAAGTTTGCGTACGATGCTTTCGAATCCATTTTCACATCGCCGCGTTTTGCAACCCTCAAGGCTCGCTTCCGCGCCCGTGCCCAGCGTCCGCTCTGGGCATCCACTGGCACGAAGAACCCGAAATATTCTGACACACTATACGTTGATACCCTCATCGGCCCCGACACCGTCAACACCGTTCCGCCTGCCACGCTGGATGCCTTCCGCGATCATGGCAACGCGCAGATGACCATCACGCAGGGGCTCGAAGAGGCGCAAGCCCATTTCGCCGAACTCAAGGCGCTTGGCATTTCAATGAGCACCGTCACAAAAGAATTGGAAGATGAAGGCGTGAAGTCTTTCGCGGATTCATTTAAGACTCTCCTGGATGCAATTGAGGATAGAAGAAAAAGTGCGCTCGCCTCGATCGCCCCGTTGGCTGATTCTGTGGC